>JADLHG010000018.1 GCA_020848905.1 Deltaproteobacteria bacterium | reverse complement strand
CCTCAGCGCGTGGCGGCCTTCATCTCGGCGACGAACGCCTCGAGAGCGGCGACCAGCGCCGAGAGGTCGTTCGCGTGCCGCTCCACGAGCTGCACCACGGCAGACCCGCTGATGGCCCCCGCGGCCCCGGAGGCGATCGCCGCGCGCACGTGCTCCGGACGCGAGATACCGAAGCCGAGCAGGCAGGGGGGCGCTCCGTAAGCGGCCAGCCGTCGGAGCAACGCGCCGTGGTCGGCCTGGAGCTGCTCGTCCGCTCCGGTGACCCCCGCGCGCGTGACCACGTAGGTGTACCCCGAGCTGAGGCGCGCGATCTGCTGCAGGCGGGCCTCGCTCGCCGTCTGCGTGGCGATCAGCACCGGATGGAGCGCGTGCTTGCGGGCGGCCGCCACGAAGGGCTCGGCCTCGATCGTCGGCACGTCCGCGACGAGCACCGAGTCGACGCCGGCCGCGGCGGCCTGGGCGTAGAAGGTGTCTCGCCCGCGCGCCTCGAGGAGGTTGGCGTAGACGAGCAGCCCGATGGGCACCTCCGGATACTCGGCGCGGAGCGCAGAGAGCAGACCCCACGCGTGGCGCGAGCGGGTCCCCGCGGCCAGGGCCCGCACGTCGGCGGCCTGGATCGTCGGCCCGTCGGCCACCGGGTCGGAGAAGGGGAGCCCGAGCTCGAGCGCGTCGGCCCCGCCGCGGACCAGCGCGCGCAGCACCTCCAGGCTGTCCCCGGGACTCGGGTCACCGAGCACCACGAAGGGGACGAAGGCACCCTCGTGCTTCTCGCGCAGGCGATTGAAGAGTTCTCGATAACGAGCGGTCACGTCTTCCTCCCTGCCGCCGCGCCGCGCAGGCGCGCCACCTCTTCGAGGTCCTTGTCTCCGCGGCCCGAGAGGTTCACGAGCATCAGGCGCGGCCCGGAATCGCCCTCGGCCTGCCGGATGGCCCAGGCCAGCGCGTGCGCGGACTCGAGCGCGGGAAGGATCCCCTCCTCGCGCGTCAGCCGCTCGAAGGCGGCGAGCGCCTCGTCGTCGGTGATCCCCTCGTAGCGCGCGCGCCCGGTCTGCATCAGGTACGCGTGCTCGGGCCCCACCCCCGGGTAGTCGAGCCCCGCCGAGACCGAGTGCGTCTCCATGATCTGCCCCTCGTCGTCCTCGAGGACATAGGTGCGCGCCCCGTGCAGGATCCCGGGCCGACCAGCCCCTAGCGTGAGGCCGTGCTGGCCGCTCGCCAGCCCCCGCCCGGCGGCCTCCACGCCCACGAGCTCCACCTCGGCGTCGGGGATGAAGTCGGTGAAGAGGCCCATCGCGTTCGAGCCGCCCCCGACGCAGGCCACCACGACCTCCGGCAGCCGCCCCTCGGCGGCGAGCACCTGCGCGCGCGCCTCGCGCCCGATCACGCGCTGGAACTCGCGCACCATCAGCGGATAGGGGTGCGGCCCGGCGACGGTCCCCAGCACGTAGTGCGTCGACTCGAAGCTCGCGGCCCAGTCCCTGAGCGCCTCGTTGATCGCGTCCTTCAGGCTGCAGCTCCCGCTCGCCACGGGCACCAGCTCCGCGCCGAGCAGGCGCATCCGCTGCACGTTGGGGCGCTGCCGCTCGACGTCCTTCGCCCCCATGTAGATGCGGGTCTGCAGGCCGAGCAGCGCCCCGATCATGGCCGTGGCCACCCCGTGCTGCCCCGCCCCCGTCTCGGCGATGAGGCGCCGCTTGCCGAGGCGCCGCGCGAGCAAGCCCTGCGCAAGCACCTGGTTGGTCTTGTGCGCCCCGCCGTGCAAGAGGTCCTCACGCTTGAGCAGGATGCGCGTCCGCGTCCCGCGGCAGAGGTTGCGGCAGGCGTAGAGCGGCGTCGGACGCCCGGCGTAGTCGCGGAGCAGCCCCTCGAGCTCGGTCTGAAAGGCCGGATCGGCCTGCGCGGCCAGGAAGCCGGCCTCGAGCTCCTCGAGCGGAGGCACGAGGATCTCGGGCACGAATACACCCCCGAAGGGGCCGAATCGACCGTCCTGCTTCATCGTCGCCCCTCACTGCCCCGTCGCAGCGCCGCGAAGAACGCGGCCAGCCGGGCTTCATCCTTCTCGCCGGGGGCCGCCTCGACCCCCGAGCTCACGTCGAGCGCCCAGGTCCGGAGCGCGTCGGCTCGCGCGGCGTTCTCCGGGCGCAGGCCGCCGGCCAGGATCACCTCGCCCCGCGCCGGCCAGCGCTCGAGTGGGCCCCAGTCGAACGAGGCGCCGGTCCCCCCGCGCCGTTCCGCGCGGTGCGCATCCAGCAGCACGCGATCCACGTCGGCCCGGAGCAAGGGGGGCAGCGCCCCGACCACCCGCTCGGCCTTCCAGAGCTGACAGCCCGCCGGCAACCGCTCGCGCAGCTCCGCCACGCTCTCCGCGCTCTCTTCGCCGTGGAGCTGCACCGCCGCGAGCCCGAGCTCGTGCGCCAGCTCCGCGACCTCGGGCTCCGGCTGGTTGACGAAGACTCCCACCCAGCCGAGCGGCGCCGCCCGGGTCAGCTCCCGCGCCCGCTCGACGCCCACCCGCCGCGGCGACTCGGTCGCGAAGACCAGCCCCCCGAAGGTGGCCCCGCTTCGCCACGCCGCGAGCGCATCCTCGGGGCGCGTCAGGCCGCATACCTTCACCCGACCGTACGCGAGCTCCCGCGCCGCGCGCCCGAGGTCCGGGCGCCGCATGAGCGCGCTCCCCACCAGGAACCCGTCCACGAGCGGGCGCAGGCGACGCAGGTCCCCGCGCCCTTCGATCCCCGACTCGCTGATCAGGCGCGTGCTCTTCGGTACGCGCGGCGCGAGCTCCTCGGTGGTGCGAAGGTCGATGGCGAGGGTCTTGAGGTTCCGGTTGTTGATCCCGAGGAGCGCCGGCTGAAAAACGAGCGCACGTTCTAGTTCCTCCCGGTCGTGAACCTCGACCAGGGCCGTCATGCGCAGCTCCCGACAGACGGCGAGGCAGCGCTCGAGCCCCGGCTGATCGAGCACGCTCAGCATGAGCAGGATCGCGTCCGCGCCGTGGTGCCGCGCCTCGTAGATCTGGTAGGGGTCGATCACGAAGTCCTTGCAGAGCACGGGACAGGCGACCGTCTCGCGCACGCGCCGCAGGTCCTCGAAGCTTCCGCCGAAGAAGGGCTCGTCGGTCAGCACGGAGATCCCGCTCGCCACCGCCGCCAGCTCGCGACCGAGCTGCGCCACGTCGGGGACCTCGCGCAGCGCCCCCGCCGACGGCGAGGCGCGCTTGCACTCCAGGATCAGGCCGAGCTCCGCCGCCTCCAGCGCCCCGAGCAGGTCGCGGTCGCTCGGCCGGAGCGCGCCCCGGAAGGTCTCGAGGGGCCGCGCCCCCATGCGCGCCGCCACACTCTGCCGCTTGGCCTCGAGAATGCGATCAAGCGCCATGCGAACGCTCCGCCCAGCGCGCCAGGCGCCCCTCGGCTCCCCCGGCGCGCAGGACCTCGAGCGCCTGCGCCGTCCCCTCGCGCAGGTCCGCCGCGCGCCCGCTGACCCAGAGGAGCGCCCCCGCGTTGATGGCCACGATCTCGGCGTGCGCCGCCTCGCCGCGCCCCCCGAGCAGGTCGCGCAGCCAGCGGGCGTTCTCCTCGGCGCCCCCGCCGCGCAGCGCCTCGAGCGGCCGGCGCTGCAGCCCGGCTTGCTCGGGACGCAGGACCAGCTCCTCGAGGCTCCCCTCGCGCCAGAGCGCGGCCACCGTCGGGCCGTGGAGCGCGATCTCGTCCAGGCCGCAGCCGTTCACCACCAGCGCGCGCTCGCAGCCGAGCAACCCCAGCGTGCGCGCGAGAGGAGCGCAGAGCGTCGCATCGTAGACTCCCACGACCTGCCACGCCGGCCGGGCGGGGTTCGACAGGGGACCGAGGAGGTTGAAGAGCGTCCGCACGCCGAGAGCCCGCCGCACCGGCATCGCGTGCCGCACGCCAGCGTGGTACTGCGGCGCGAAGAGAAAGCAGATGCCGAGCTCGTCGAGGCACCGCCGCGAGACCTCGGGGGGCGCGTCGATCTTCACCCCCGAGGCCTCGAGCACGTCCGCCGACCCGCAGCGCGACGAGATGGAGCGGTTCCCGTGCTTCGCCACGGGCACGCCGGCCTCGGCCACCACGAGCGCCACCGCGGTAGAGATGTTCACCGTGGCCGCCCCGTCTCCGCCGGTGCCGCAGGAGTCCGAGACCTTGAGGCTCCCCACGTCGAGCGCCAGGGCCGCATCGCGCAGCGCCTGAGCGGCTCCCGCGATCTCCTCCGGGGTCTCGCCCTTGGCCTTGAAGCCGATGAGGAGCGCCGCGAGCTCGACCTCGCTCACCTCCCCGCGCAGCACGCGCGAGAAGAGCTCGAGGGCGGCCTCCCGCGAGAGGCTCTGGCCACGACAGAGCGTCTCGAGCGTCTCCCGCGTGGTCATCGCGCCACCTCGGCGGCGGTGGCCCAGGCGACGAGACGATCCATGAGCGGACCGCCGAGCGGCGTCAGGATCGATTCGGGGTGGAACTGCACGCCGGCCATCGGATGGTGGCTGTGCTCGACGGCCATCACGATCTCGCCGTGGCGCGCGGTGACCTCGAGGACCGGCGGCACGCGGGTCGCCGCCAGCGAATGGTAGCGGCCGACGCGCAGCGGGGACGGGAGCCCGCTGAAGAGGCCCCGCCCCGAGTGCTCCACCAGCGAGGCCTTCCCGTGCACGACCTCACCGGCGAAGGCCACGACGCCGCCGAAGGCCTCCACGAGCGCCTGGTGGCCCAGGCAAACGCCGAAGAGAGGCACCCGCCCTTCGGCCAGGCGCGCCAGCTCGAGACAGCACCCCGCCTCGGCGGGGGTACCGGGCCCCGGGGAGAGCACGAGGAGCCGCGGAGGGGGCTGCGCGAGGAGGTGCTCGAGGGCGCGGAGCGCCGGCACGTCGTTGCGGAAGACGATGACCTCGGCCTGACGCCGCCGCAGCTCCTCGACCAGGTTGTAGGAGAAGGAGTCGAAGTTGTCGATCAGCAGGACGCTGAGCGGCCCGGCCTCCTCTGCCCCCTCGGCCTGCAAGCTCCGTTGATCCACGGTCGGTCGCCTGGTCACTCTCGCCGACGCACTCATGGCTCGCTCCCGTCGTGGGTCTGCCGCAGAGCCTCGAGCACCGCCTCGGCCTTGCGCCGCGTCTCGGCCGCCTCGGCCGCGGGCTCCGAGTCGTAGACCACTCCCGCGCCCGCCCGCACGTGACCGAGCCCGTGCTGCACCACCGCCGAGCGGATCACGATCGCTGTATCGAAGGCCCCGTCCTGCGCCAGGTAGCCGACCGCACCGCCGTACGGCCCTCGCGCGGTGGCCTCGTGCAGGCGGAGCAGCTCCGCGGCCTTCAGCTTCGGCGCCCCCACCAGCGTCCCCATGTTCATGGTGGCCGCGTACGCGTGGAGGGCGTCGAGCTCCGGCCGCAGCTCGCCCTCGACGTGCGAGACGAGGTGCATGACGTGCGAATAGCGGTCCACGCCGAGGAGGCGCGAGACGGCGCGCGTCCCCGGCACGCTCACGCGCGCCACGTCGTTGCGCGCCAGGTCCACCAGCATGAGGTGCTCGGCGAGCTCCTTCTCGTCGAGCCGCAGGTCGGCCTCCAGGCGGCTGTCCAGGTCCCGGTCGATGCGACCGTCCGCGCTCTTGCCGCGAGGCCGGGTGCCGGCGATCGGGCGAATCTCCACCCGCGGCGGCCGTCCCTCCACCTTGAGCGCCGTCTCCGGAGAGGCGCCGAATAGGACGCCGCGCGTGCCGTGCACGAAGAACATGTACGGGCTCGGGTTGAGCCGCCGCAGCACGCGATACGCGGCGAGGGCGTCCCGACAGGGGAGCGAGAAGGTGCGCGAGGGGACGATCTGGAACACGTCGCCGGCCACGATGTGCTGCTTGAGGGTCTGCACGAGGGTCCCGTACCCGGCGTCGTCGAGGTCCACCGTCGGCACCGACGGCGTCTTCCCGCGCGAATCCTGCCCCTCGTCGACCGCGCCGGCCCCGCCGACCGCCCCCGCCGAGCGCTGCAGCGCCTCGCCGAGGCGCACCATGGCGGAGGTCGCGTCGTGGTAGACCCCCTCGGCGTGCTCGCCCCCGAAGACCTGCAGGACCACCGTCGCCGAACCCTGCCGGTGATTGAGCCAGACCACCTGGTCCGCCAGGCAGAGCTCGAACTCCGGCCAGCCCAGCGGGTCGGCCGCAGGCGGGGGCAGCGTCTCGTACTGGCCGAGCAGGTCGTAGGAGAAGACCCCGGCGGCGAGCGGCAGGAGCGTTCGCTCGCTCGCGCGAGGGCGCAACGAGAGCACCATGCCCCTGAGGACATCCATGGGCGAGGGGGCGTGGAGGCGCGCCTCCTCGTCGCCGGCGACCGGCGCCTCGTAACGCACGACGAAGGTGCTGCCGTCGTCCTTCACGAGGACGTCCCGGCCGAGCGACCGCGCGATCCAGGGGAGCAAGCTCCGCCCGTTGGCGTTGAGGGAGGTGATCTCGACCTCGCGACCGGTGCACCGCGCGCGAAGGGCGCTCCGCACGACGAGGAGGCTCTTCTCCCCCGCCTGCGTGGAGGTCTCGGCCGACTCGAGCAGCAGCGTGTTCGGCCACCGCCCCCCCTCGGCGAGCTCGGAGAAGAGCGTCACCGGATCGGGACAGTGGGCGTACGTGCGCGACAGCGCCAGGGTCTCACCGGCGGCGAGGGACCGAGGGCTCACAGGGTCTTTCCGGCCGCTTCGACGAAGGGCTGCAGGGCCCGCATCAGCGCGCTGAACTGGTCGGGGTAGAGGGACTGCTGCCCGTCGGAGAGCGCGTGGGCCGGGTCGCGGTGCACCTCGACCATCACGCCGTCGGCGCCGCAGGCCACCGCCGCCCGCGCCATCGGCGCCACGAGCTCCCGGATCCCCGTCCCGTGCGACGGGTCCACGATCACCGGCAGGTGCGAGCGTTGCTTGATGAAGGGGATGGCGTTCAGGTCGAGCGTGTTGCGGGTCGCCGTCTCGAAGGTCTTGATCCCGCGCTCGCACAGAATGACGTGCGGGTTCCCCGTGCTCACCACGTACTCGGCCGCCATCAGGAGATCCTCGATCGTCGCCGCCATCCCGCGCTTCAAGATGATCGGCTTTTTGCAGTCCCCGAGGGCCTTCAGGAGCCGGAAGTTCTGCATGTTCCGCGCCCCGACCTGGAGCACGTCGGCGTGCTCGGCCACCGCCTCGACGTCCGCCACCTCCACGACCTCCGTCACCGTGGGCAGCCCCGTGCTGCGCCCCACCGCGGCGAGGATCTTCAGCCCCTCGAGGCCGAGCCCCTGGAAGCTGTACGGGCTGCTTCGGGGCTTGAAGGCGCCCCCGCGCAGCGCGTGCGCGCCGTGCTCCTTCACGCGACGCGCCGTCTCCTCGAGCTGCTCGAGGCTCTCCACGGCGCACGGTCCGGCGATCACGGTGAAGCGCCCGCCCCCCACGCTCCCGTTCCCGAGCGGGATCAGCGTGTCGTGCGGGTGCATCTCCCGACTCACCATCTTGTAGGGCGCCAGGATCGGCTTGACGCTCTCCACCTGCGGGTAGCCTTCCAGGTGGAGCGCCCCGAGCACGCGCTCGTCACCGATGGCGCCGAGCACGGTGCGCTCGATCCCCGGCATGCACAGCGGCTTGCACCCCTTCTCCTCGATGTGGGCGAGGATCTCGTCCGCCTCCGCCTGCGTCGCGCCCCTCTTCAACACGATGATCATGTGCCGTCCTCTTCCTCCCCTCGGGGTTTCTCGTATGGACCCGCGACGACGCTCGCCACGGCCGCCCATAGAGTGTCGGTCTCTCTCGCCGGCAAGCCAAGCTCTCCCGCGACCTCCCGACGGAGGTTCGCCAGCGCTCCGTCCGCCGTCGCGCTCCCGCCGAGCTCGCGCCGCACGGCCGCGTAGGCCGCCACCGCGCGCAGGACCTCGGCCTCCCGGAAAGCGAGCTCAGCTACTAATTGCGCCTCGTCCGTCGCCGCCTCGCGCAGGGCCTGCTGCCGGAGGAAGGCGTCGCAGAGGACCAGGGCCAGCATGGCCTCGGCCACGGGCACCAGCCGCGGACAGATGCAGGGGTCGTGGCGCCCCGTGACCCGCAGCGTGACGGGGCGACCCTCGGTGTCGATGGTCGCCTGCGGCACGCGGATCGACGAGGTGGGCTTCACCGCGAGGCGCGCCACGATGGGGGCCCCGCTCGAGATGCCGCCCAGCAGGCCGCCGTGGTGGTTCGAGGCGAAGCCGCCGGGGAGAAGCGCGTCGTTCGCCTCGGAGCCCCGGAGGGAGGCCAGGGCGAAGCCGTCGCCGAGCTCCACGCCCTTGACCGCGCCGATGGAGAGCAGGGCGGCGCCGATTTGCGAACTAAGTTTCTGGAATACCGGATCGCCTAGGCCGGCGGGCACCCCGTGCGCCACGACCTCTACCACCCCCCCGAGCGAGTCCCCGGCCTTTTGCGCCTCCTGGATCGCCGCCGCCATCCGCTCGGCCGCCTCCGGGTCCGCACAGCGCACCGGGTTCTGCTCGATCGCCGCCGCGTCGAAGCGCGCCGCCCGCACCGGACCTACCTGCAGCACGTGCCCGAGGATGGTGATCCCCTCGCGTTCGAGGAGCTGGCGCGCCACCGCCCCCGCCGCGACACGCGCCACCGTCTCCCGCCCCGAGGTACGCCCGCCGCCGCGCCAGTCGCGGATACCGAACTTCCGCTGCCAGGTCAGGTCGGCGTGCCCCGGTCGAAAGAGGTCCTTCATCCGATCGTAGTCCTGCGAACGCTGATCGGTATTGCGGACCAGCAACGCGAGCGGCGCGCCGGTCGTCTTCCCCTCGAAGAGCCCGGAGAGGACCTCGACGCGGTCTCCCTCCTTGCGCGGCGTGGTGAGGGAGTTCGAGCCCGGCCTTCGTCGGTCCAGCTCGCGCTGGATCCCCTCCACGTCCACGGAGATGCCCGGGCGCAGCCCGTCGATCACGACCCCGAGCGCCGGGCCGTGGCTCTCGCCGAAGGTGGTGATGCGGAAGTTGTCGCCGAGGGTGTTGGAGCTCATGGGTTCCTAGGTGCGCCGGAGCAGGGCCGCCGCGGCCTGCGCCACCTCGGCGGCGGACTGTCGCGAGGTGTCCATGGTCCAGGTCGCCACCTCGCGGTAGAGCGGCTCCCGCTGCGCGAGCACCTCGGCCAGCTCGAGGTGGATGGGCAGGCCCGTCAAGCTCGGCCGGTCCGTATGGCGAACCCGCGCGGCCAGCACGGCCACGGGCGCCGTCAGCCAGAGCGTGGCGCGCCGTTTCAGCCGCCCCCGCACCTCGTCGTGCAGCACGGCCCCACCTCCCGTGGCGAGGATCAGCCCCGGCTGGTCCAGGAGCTCGAGGAGCACCGTGCGCTCGAGCTGCCGGAAGCCGGCCTCCCCCTGCTCGCGGAAGAGCTCGGGGATGGTGCGTCCGGCGCGCCGTTCGAGCTCGGCGTCCGCGTCGAGCCACGGGGCGCCGAGGAGCTCGCCGAGGAGGCGCGCGACGGTGCTCTTGCCCACGCCGCGCATCCCGACCACCACGAGCCCGGGTGAAACGAGCGCCGCGGTCATGCGCCAGCCCCCTGCCCCGTCGAGGGGTCGAAGCGCGCGAGCTCCTCCCAGAAGAGCGGGAAGGACTTGCTCACACACCCCGGGTCGAGCACGCGGAGGCCGGGGACGCGCCGCGCCCACAGCCCGAAGGTCATCGCCATGCGGTGGTCCTCGTGGGGATCGAGCTCGATCGGACCCGGCCGGGGCGCCTCGAGCGGTCGGACGGTCAGCCCGTCGGGCCGCTCCTCGACGCCGGCCCCGATGCGGCGCAGCCCCTCGGCGAGGACCGCAATGCGGTCGCACTCCTTGACCCGCGTGTGCCCCGCTCCGACGATCTCCGTCGCATCCGCCGCGAAGGGGCAGAGCGCCACGAGGGGGGCGAGGAGGTCGGGGGTGTCGGTCAGGTCGAAGCGATGCACGCGGGGCCGCCGAAGCTCCTCGATCATCCCGGCGAACGCGGCGTCCCCCTGGAGCGAGGCCTCGGGGGGGAGGAGCCCCGGGACCTCGACCGGGCGCCCCAGGAGCTCGCCCGCGGCGAGGAGAAAGGCCGCCCCCGACCAGTCCGGCTCCACGCCGAGCGCCGGCGCCAGCGCGTCGGCCCGGTAGCTCCCCGGCTCCACGCGCACCGTCCGCGCGTCGAGCCAGGCCAGCTTCGCCCCCGCTCGCTCCATCAGGGCCCCGGTCATGGTGAGGTAGCTGCGCGAGACGACCGCGCCCGCGAGCCGCAGAGTGAGCGGCGCGGGGAGGCGCGGCGCCACGAGGAGCAGCCCGCTCGCGAACTGGCTGGAGAGGGCCGCCTCCACCGTCACCTCGGCGGGGGGCGGGGCGCGACGCTCGAGCCGCAGCGGCGGAAAGCCGGGCTGGCCGAGGTAACGGACCTCCACGCCGAGCGCGTGCAGTGCGTCTCCGAGAGGACCGATCGGCCGCTCGCGCATGCGCGCGTTGCCGTCGAGGACCAGCGGCCCGTCGAGGATCAGGGAGAGCGCGGCCGAGAAGCGCATGGTGGTGCCGGCGTTGCCGCACGCGTGCGCTTCCTCGCTCCCGCGCAGCGGACCGGGAGTAACGCGCACGCGCGTGCCTTCCCACCGCACGCCGACCCCGAGCCGCACGAGCACCTCGGTGAGGTGCCGCGAGTCGTCGCAGACCAGCGCCCCCTCCACGGTGACGGGCCCGTCTGCCAGCGCCGCGACGACGAGCGCCCGCTGGGTCAGGCTCTTGCTCCCGGGAGCAGTGAGGATCGTGGGCTTCATGGCAAGAGCGACCTGAGCTCCTCGGCGTCCACCGGCTCGCCGGTGATGAAGGACATCTGGGTCGCGCCCTGGTGGAGCCACATCTCCTCGGGACGCAGGAGCCGCGCCCCTTCGCGCTCGCTCCGCGCCACGAGGGGCGAGGCCCCCGGGCCGATGGCGAGGTCGAAGACCACGCGGGGGAGCGGCGCCTCGGCGGGCCACGCGCCGTCGTCGCGCAGCGGAGTGGCGTTCACGAGCACCTCCGCGCCGAGGCTCGCACGGTCGGCCCACGCGACGAAGCGTCCGCCGGCGAGCGCCACCGCCAGGGCGGCACGGTCGCGCGACCTCGCGCTCACCACCACCTCGAGACCGAGCTCCCGGCAGGCCAGCGCCGCCGCGCGCGCGGCACCTCCCGCGCCCTGGACGAGCGCCACGCACCCCGGCCGCTCGCCGAGGGCCGCACCGCGGAGCGCCCGACCGAGCGGCACCGCGACCCCCTCCACGTCGGTGTTGGTGGCCCGCGTCTCGCTCCCGTCGAAGCGCAGAGTGTTCGCCGCCCCGAGCTCGCGCGCCCGCTCGTCGAGAAGGGCCCCGTCGAGGACCGCCGCCTTGTGCGGCATGGTGACGCTCGCACCGAGCGCGCCGAGCCGCCGAAGTAGCGCGAGGCTCTTAGCCGCCTCGGCGCTCGCGACCGGCAGGTAGCTCCAGGCCTTGCCGCGGCGGCGAAAGAGCCGGTTGTAGACCACGGGGCCCGGAGAGTGCGCCACCTGCGCGCCTCCGAGCAGCGCCACGAAGGGCGCACGCGCTCCCTCGGGCAGACCGAGCTCGAGCGCGGCGGCGAGCGAGAGCTGTCCCGGCGCGGTGGCGAGCTCCGCCGCGGCTGCGACGTAGGTCCAGGGAGAACCGAAGGCGGGATAGCGCGCGCGGCTGAGCAGGCCCGCGAGGCCCATCCCGATCACGATCGCCGGTCGGCCGAGCCTCTGCCCCAGCTCGAGCAGCGCGGTCAGCTCCGCCGCGTCGTCGACCCGCGCGGCGAGCTTCACCAGGTCCACGGGCCGGCTGGCCATGCGCTCGAGGCGCCCGAGAAGTTCCGGCGACAGCCCGTCGAAGTCGTGGTGCGAAAGCACGAGCTGCCGCGCGCCCAGGCTCCTGAGGCGCGAGAGCGCGGCGTCGGGAAGCTCCTCCTCCAGGTCCAGGTAGGCCACGCCCGAGGCCGCGGCCCGCGCGAGCAGCGCCAGCCGTTCCTCCTCGGACCCCGCAAACGCGCCCCCCTGACGCGGCGGCCGGCAGCAGACGACGAGGCGGTCGCGCCACGGGGCGAGCCCCTCCTCGAGCCCCTCCCCCGGTCGGTCGAGGGCGTCGAGGCGGACCTCCTGCAGAAACGAGGCGCCGCCGGCCTGCGACGCCACGCGCGCGAGGCGGGCCCCGAGCGCCTCCCAGCTCTTCTCGGCCCCCGTCACGCAGAGCACGCGTCGCTCCAGGCCGCCTCGAAGCGTTCGAGCGGGACGGTCACCGCGAACGCCCCCTCCGAGGGCTCCATCTCTCCGAGCCGTAGCGGGAGCGCGCACCGCACCTCGCCTCCGCGCGTCTTCTTGTCGGCGCCGAAGTACACCCGCGCCTCGGCGAAGGGGACGGGCGGGCGCGTCGGCAGCCCGAGGCGTTCGAGGAGCGCCACGAGGCGGGCCCGCTCGTCCCCGCCAAAGCCGCAGAGCGCCTCGGCCACGCGCGCCTCGACGACCATCCCGGCGGCCACCGCGCGTCCGTGCGGTACGGCGTGCCCCGTGGCGGCCTCGATCGCGTGCCCCGCCGTGTGCCCGAAGTTCAGGATCTGCCGAAGCCCCGCCTCGCGCTCGTCCTGCTCGACCACCTCCGCCTTGATCCGCACGCAGCGGCCGAGGAGCTCCTCGGGGAGCACGAGCCCCCCTTCCCCGCCCCACGCCTCGAGCGACGCGAAGAGCTCGGCGTCCGCCACGACCGCGTGCTTCACCGCCTCGGCCAGGCCGCAGCGAAGCTCCTCCTCGGGGAGCGTGGAGAGCGCCGCGCGCGCGACGAGCACCGCCCGCGGGGGGTGGAAGGCGCCGATCAGGTTCTTGCCGCGCGAGGTGTTGACCCCCGTCTTGCCGCCGACGGCCGCGTCCACCTGGGCCAGGAGCGAGGTCGCGAGGTTCAGGTGGGCCACGCCCCGCAGGTAAGTGGCCGCCACGAAGCCCGCGAGGTCCAGCACCACCCCGCCCCCCACAGCCACCACGCAGGCCCGGCGATCGATTCCGGCCGCCAGCATGGCGTCCTCGAGCTCGGCCTTCATCTCGCGCGTCTTCGACCCTTCGCCGGCGGGGATCCGCAGCGGCAGGAGGCGCTCGACGCGCGAACCGAGCCACGCCTCGAGCGGCCCGAAGAAGAGGGGCGCCGTGTTCTCGTCGCCGACGAGCACCGCCTGGCGCCAGCTCTCGCGCCACACCTCCCCGAGGCCGCTGACAAAGTCCGGCCCGAGGAGCACCGGGTAGGACTCCTGACGAGCCGTTTTCACCTGGGTCAGTAGACGCATCGGAACGGTAAGTCTAACGCAGGAAGGGCCCGGCCGGCCACGTCCAGGTCGGGGCGGTGTCCAGGTCGGGGCGGGGTGTGAGCGCGGACTGTCGGTCAAGGGTTCCGGGGGAAATGGTGGCACTGGCCAGGGAGGGGTGGACGACGTCGAGCAGGCGGGCGTTTGGCCGACGCGCGAGAGGTGGGGGGTTTGTTGGTGGGAGGTGGGGGGGGGGGCGCGAGCGGCGGTGAGCGCACGCGGAGGGCCGGGGTGGATCGGTGCGGCGAAGAGGGGTTTGTGTCTGTTTGTGTGTTCGTGAAATGAGCTCGCTTGATGGCAGACCGGCGCTTTGATGGTATTAGCCGTATTCATGATGGCCCGCAAACGCAAATCCTCCTCGGGTTGTGGCCGGCCTTCGGGCACGCGTGCGCCGGCGGGGTGGGGCGGGAAGCGCGACGGTGCAGGGAGGAAGAAACAGCCGGGGAGCGAACTCCCGCATCGGGCGCGACCGCTTCTGGCGAGCCGCTTTCCGGTGCACGTGACGATGAAGGTCGTGTCAGACCTCCCGAACCTGCGCGTGAAGCCGCAGCTCCGGGTGACGGAAGCACTGCGCGCAGCGCGGCAAGTGGGTGCCCAGGCGTGAGCTCGATCCGTGCTCCTCGGCGCTCTATCTCGTGGACGGCTGGAAGGACCTCGCGCCGGTGCCGCCCTCGGGAGAGCCTACGGTCGGCGAGCCACGAACCTGGCTCCTGCACACGGGCTGGAAGCTTCGCGGGAAGCTGCGTACGGACGACGTTCCAGGACGCTGAGCCTCTCAGAAGGCCGGGACGACCGCCAGCGCCTGCTCGAGGCCGGAGAAGACGCGCGCTCCCGCCGCGGTCAGCGCCTGGGCCTTGAGCGAGTCGGTGGTCACGCCACAGAAGGTGAGCTCGAGCGTCACCCCGTGCGCGGCGAGGAGCTCACCGGCCGCCTGGGCGCTGTGCAGGCCCTTGGCCGAGTCCTCGAAGATCCAGACCCGTGCTCCGTCGAGCGCGCGCCACGCCGCACCGTCGAGCCCGTCGAGCGCGAGGCCGGCGGCGAGGTCGAGCGCGTCCGCTGCGGTGCGACCGGCCGCGAGCTGCAGCGCCGCCAGCGCGTGCACCGGCGAGGGCTTCATCAGCTCGTCGGTGAGCGCCCCGCGCCGCTCGGCCAGCCAGCTCAGCCCCCCGAGCCCCAGGATGGGGAGCTCCGGTACGCCCACGCAGCGCACCCCCGCCTCGGCCTCGGGCGTCCCCCGCGCGCCGCCCGGCCCTCGACACGGGCGGTTGGTGAATACCGCCCCATGCTGCGACGGCCGACCGAGCCAGGCCCGCAGCCGCGCCGCCCCCGCCGGGCTGAGCCCCGGGCGATCGTGCTGTTCGAGGTAGCTCGCCGTGCCGAGCGCGGGCTTGCGCCCGTAGGTCCGTTCGAACTCCGCGCTGCCCAGCGCGAGCTCCTGAAAGACCCGATGCGTGACCGACCCGTCGAAGTCGCGCGCGCGTCGCAGAAGGTCGCCGACCACGCGGCGCTTCTCCTGCTCCAGGCGGCGGTGGGTCAGAAGCGCCGCCTCGGCCCGCTCGGGGGCGCTCGTCCACCTCTCCTGGCCGTCACGCGCGAGGCGCTGCATGAAGGCCACGAAATCGGGGACGGGGAGCCCGTGCGCCTCCGCCGCGGCCCCCGGCAGCTCCTCGGGCAGAGAGCGCGGCAGCTCCGCCTCCCAGGCCTGGACCAGCATCAGCGCCGTGCAGATGGCCGACGACTCCCACTCGCTCGAGACGCCGGCCGCCTCGAAAGCCGCGATCTCCTCGGGGGTGAGGCTCAC
Source organism: Deltaproteobacteria bacterium (assembly GCA_020848905.1). Taxonomy (NCBI): domain Bacteria; kingdom Pseudomonadati; phylum Myxococcota; class Myxococcia; species Deltaproteobacteria bacterium. The sequence goes on along the minus strand of JADLHG010000018.1, from coordinate 218,973 downwards.
CTCGGGGTAGCCGAGCGCCTGCCCCGCCAGCCGCACCGTCTCCGCGAGAGCCCGGTGGTAGCCCTCCGGGGCCACGAGCACGCCGTCCATGTCGAAGAGCAGGATCTTCATCGGCGGCGACGGAGCTCTTCCTCGAGGTCGGCGAGCGTGAGGTCCCGCGACACGAGCAGCACTGCGACGTGATAGAAGAGGTCCGCGAGCTCCTCGACGAGCCGGGCGTCCCCCTGCCCCTTCGCGGCCAGGATCACCTCCACGGCCTCCTCCCCGATCTTCTTCAGCACCTCGTCCTCTCCGGCCGCGAAGAGTCGCGCCGTGTAGGACTCGGGCGTCGGGTTGACCTTGCGCTGTCGGATGACCTCGAAGAGTTCGCTCAGCATGCTCTACTCCAGTTCCCGGAAAAAGCAGCTCCGGGCCCCCGTATGGCACGCGGGTCCCGCCGGCCGCACCTTGAGCAACAGGGTGTCCCCGTCGCAGTCCACGCGAATCTCGACCACCTCGAGCACGTTCCCCGAGGTCTCCCCCTTCTGCCAGAGGGCCTGACGGCTGCGGCTGAAGAAGGTCGCGCGCCCGCTCTCGCGCGTTCGCCGCAGCGCCTCGGCGTTCATCCAGGCCACCATCAACACCTCGCCGGTCACCGCGTCCTGCGCCACCGCGGGGAGCAGCCCCCGTTCGTCGAAGGTGAGGTCTTTCATCAGGCCCCCGGGGGTCGAACGGGTACGCCCCGGTCCGCGAGGTGGCGCTTCACCTCGGCGACCCCGAGCTTCCGGTCGTGAAAGAGCGACGCCGCCAGCGCCGCGTCGGCCTTCCCCTCGGTGAACACCTCGGCAAAGTGCTCGAGCCGCCCCGCGCCCCCGCTCGCGATGACCTGCACCGCCACGGACTCGGCCACCGCGCGCGTGAGCGGCAGGTCGAACCCCGCGAGCGTGCCGTCCGCGTCCATGCTGGTGAGCAGGATCTCGCCGGCCCCGAGCGCGACGCCGCGGCGCGCCCACTCGAGCGCGTCGAGCCCGGTCGGCGTCCGTCCGCCGTCGAGGTAGACCTCCCAGCCCCCCCCCGCGCACCCCTTCGCGTCGATGGCCAACACGATGCACTGGCTGCCGAAGCGACTCGCCCCCTCGGAGAGGAGCTCGGGGCGTCTGACCGCCGCCGAGTTCACGCTCACGCGGTCGGCCCCGGCGAGGAGCAGGCGGCGCATGTCCTCCACGGTCCGGATCCCGCCCCCCACCGTGAGCGGCAGAAAGACGCAGTCGGCCACAGCGCGCACCACCTCGGCCGTGGTGTCGCGCGCCTCGGGGGTGGCGGAGATATCGAGGAAGACCAGCTCGTCGGCCCCCTCGCGGTCGTAGAGCCGCGCCTGCTCGACCGGGTCGCCGGCGTCGCGCAAGTTGACGAAGTTGACCCCCTTGACCACACGGCCGTCCTTCACGTCCAGGCAGGGGATGATCCGACGCGCGAGAGACATGCTCAACGCCCCTCCCCGACGGCCGCGAGCGCCTCCTCGAGGCCGAAGCGGCCGTCGTAGAGCGCGCGCCCGACGATCACTCCCGGCAACCCGGCCGCGCGCACCCGCCGCAGATCCTCGAGAGAGCCCACGCCTCCGGAGGCGATGACCTCGAGCCCGGTGGCCGAGGCCAGCGCCGCGCAGGCGGGCACGTCCACGCCGGTGCCGAGCCCGTCGCGGCTGATCTCGGTATAGATCACCGTCCTCAGCCCATCCTCGCCGAAGCCACGCGCGAGCTCGTCCGGTGCGACCCCGGCCCCGTCGCGCCACCCCCGGGTCCGCACGAGCCCGTCCCGCGCGTCGAGGCCCACCGCCACGCGCACGCTGCCGAAGCGCGCGAGGGCTTCGCGCACGAGCTCGGGCTTTTCGACCGCCGCCGTGCCGAGCACCACGCGCGCCACGCCCAGCGCGAGCGCCTCCTCGACCGCCGCGAGCGAGCGCAAGCCCCCGCCGAGCTGCACCGACGCGCCCTCCCCCGTCGCCCGCTCCAGGATCGCGCGCACGGCCTGCCGGTTCCCCGCGTCCGCCTCGTCGAAGGCGCCGTCCAGGTTCACCACGTGGAGCCAGCGCGACCCCGCCGCGAGCCAGGCCTCGGCCACGGCCGCGGGGTCGTCACCATAGGTCGTCTGGCGCGCGGGGTCCCCCTCCGCCAGGCGCACCACCTTGCCGCGACGCAGGTCGATCGCGGGATAGACCACGCAGGCCTTCATCCGCGGCGCTCCACGAAGTTGCGCAGGATGGCCAGGCCCACCCGCTGGCTCTTCTCGGGATGGAACTGCACGCCGAAGAGCCAGCCGTCCCGCGCGACGATCGAGGCGTACCTCCGTCCGTAGTCCGTCTCCGCGGCCGTGTCGGCGGGCGCCGCGTCGCAGAAGAAGCCGTGGTTGAAGTAGGCGTAGGCCCCGTCGTCCAGGCCCTCGAGCAACGGGGCGTCGCCCTGCGTGCGCCAGAGCTGGTTCCAGCCGGTGTGGGGCACCTTCAGCGCGCCGGCGTCGAAGCGCCGCACGCGACCCGGCAAGAGTCCGAGCCCCTCGTGCCGCCCGTGCTCCTCGCTCTCCTCGAAGAGCACCTGCATGCCGACGCAGATGCCGAGCAGCGGCGTCCGGCGGCGCGCCACCTCGACGAGCGTCGCGATGAGGCCGCGCTCCGCGAGGCCCCGCATCCCGTCGCCGAAGGCGCCGACCCCGGGGAGGACGACCTTCTCGGCCTCGAGCACCACCTCGGCCCGGTCGGTGAGGCGCACCTCCGTCCCGATCGCCTCGAAGGCCTTCTGCACGGAGCGCAGGTTTCCCGCGCCGTAGTCGATGAGGGCGATCATTGGGCCGGGTTCTATTCTACAGCGTCCCCTTGGTGCTCGGCACGCGCCCCGCGCGACGGGGGTCTTCGGCCACGGCCGCCGAGAGCGCCCGGCCGAGGGCCTTGAAGAGCGCCTCGGCCTGGTGGTGGTCGTCCTGGCCGTAGAGCACCTTGGCGTGGACGTTCGCCCGCGCCGCGACCGAAAGGGACTGAAAGACGTGTCCGACGAGCGTGGTCTGCAGCCCGCCGATCGTCGGCGTCTGGAAGTAGGCCTCGAAGACGCAGAAGGGCCGGCCCGAGAGGTCCACCGTCACCTGCGCGAGGGTCTCGTCCATCGGCACCACGGCGTGCCCGATGCGCGCGATCCCCGCGCGGTCCCCGAGGACCTGATCCAGCGCCTGGCCGAGCGCGAGCGCGCAGTCCTCGACGGTGTGATGGGGATCCACGTGCAGGTCCCCCTTCGCCCGCAGCCGGAGGTCGAAGAGACCGTGGAGCGCGACGTGCCCGAGCATGTGGTCGAAAAAGCCGATCCCCGTGCTCACCTCGTGCTCGCCCCGGCCGTCGAGCGAGAGCTCGACGCGGATCTCCGTCTCCTTCGTTTTTCGCTCCACGATGGTCTGGCGCATCGGCTCACTCCAGGGCCGCGAGGGCGGCGAGCAGGGCGTCGGTGTGCTCGGGCTTGCCGACGCTCACGCGAACGTGGTCGGTGAGGCCCGCCGTGTCGAAGTAGCGCACGAGCACGCCCCGAGCGGCCAGGCCTTCCTTGAGCGCCCGCGCCTCCCTCCCGACGACGCGGCAGAGGATGAAGTTGGACTGAGACGGGTACGGCGAGAGGAACGGCACGGCCGCGAGGCCCGAAAAGAGCCGCGCCCTCTCGGCCACGAGCCGCTCCCCCACCGCGTGGAGCTTCTCGGCGTGACGGAGCGAGACGATGGCCGCCGTGCTCGCTGCGACCGAGACGTTGTACGGCTGCTTGATCTTCCAGAGGTGCGGGACGAGCCCCGAGGGGAAACCGCCGTAGCCGACCCGCAGGCCGGCGAGCCCCGCCCACTTGCTGAAGGTGCGCAGCACGATGAGGTTCGAGCGCTGTGCGACCTCGGTCAGGCGGCTCGTCCCCGGCGGGGCGAACTCGACGTACGCCTCGTCGAGGAGCACGACCACCGGGAGCGCGAGCACGCGCTCCAGTGCCTCGCGCGGAAGCTGGCTGCCGTCGGGGTTATTCGGCGAGGCGAGGCAGAGGAGCTTCGGCCGCTCCGCCCGCACCACCCGCTCGAGCTCGTCCAGGTCGAGCGAGAAATCCGCGCGCCGCCGGACGTTCACCACCCGCGCCCGGTGCAGCCCCGCGTCGAAGGCGTACATGCCGAAGGTCGGCGGGCACGAGACCACGGCGTCCCCGGGCTCGAGGAAGAGCAGCATCACGAGGTCGATGAGCTCGTCGGCCCCCGCCCCGGCGAGGAGGTTTCCGACGGGCAGCCCGGTGTGCGTGGCCAGCGCCTCGCGGAGCTCGGTGCTCTCGGGGTCCGGGTAGATGTGCGCGAAGGGGAGCGCGGCGAGGGCCAGCCGCACCTCGGCGAGCGGACCGTAGGGGTTCTCGTTCGCGTCCAGCTTGACGATCGCCTCGGGGGCGCGGCCGAGCCGTCGGGAGAGCACCTCGAAGGGCAGGATCGGCTGGTACGCGGAGAGCCCCCGCACGTCCCGCCGGATGAGCGACTCCGCGTCGATCACGAGGCGCCCCGGCGCAGCGCCGCGGCGTTCGCGTGCCCCGTGAGCCCCTCGGCCCGCGCGAGCGCCTCGGCGGGGACCGAGACGCGTGCCGCCGTCGGCCCATCCAGCGCCACGATGCTGGTGATCTTCACGAAGTCGAGCACGTTCAGCGGCGAGGCGAAGCGCGCCGTCCCCCCCGTGGGCATCACGTGGCTCGGCCCGGCCACGTAGTCCCCGAGCACCTCGCACGAGTGCTCGCCGATGAAGAGTCCCCCCGCGTTGTGGATCTGGTGGCTCCAGAAGTCCGCGTCGGCGACGGAGAGGCAGAGGTGCTCGGGGGCGTAGGCGTCCGCCAGCGCGGCCGCCTGCACCAGGTCGTGGGTCACCACGATCCCGCCGTGGCTGGCCAGCGACTCGCGCGCGATCTCGGCGCGCGCGAGGGTCGGGAGCTGACGCTCCACCTCGGCCTGCACGGCCCGGGCGAGCTGCGCCTCGGGGGTGAGCAGGATGGCCGAGGCCAGCATGTCGTGCTCCGCCTGGGCCAGTAGGTCCGCCGCCGCCCAGTCGGCGCGCGCCGTCGCATCCGCGACGATCATCGTCTCCGTCGGCCCCGCGAGCCCGTCGATCCCGACGAGCCCGTAGACCTTCTGCTTGGCCAGCGTCACGAAGAGGTTTCCGGCCCCGACGATCTTGTCCACGGGGGCGAGGCCCTCGCAGCCGAAGGCCAGCGCCGCGATGGCCTGAGCGCCGCCGATCTGCACCACCTCGCGCAGCCCGCAGAGCCTCGCCGCGGCGAGGATAGAGAGCGCGGGGCGTGGCGGCGTGCAGACCACCACCTCGGAGACCCCCGCCACCTGCGCGGGGATGACCGACATGAGCAGCGACGAGGGGAGAGGGGCGGACCCGCCGGGGACGTAGACCCCCACGCGGCGGATCGGCGTCATGCGCTGCCCCACGTTCCCGCCGAGCGCGTCGGTGCTCCACGAGCTCCAGGGCTGGCGGTGGTGAAAGAGGCGCACCCGCTCGGCGGCCTCCTCGAGCGCGCGCGCGAGCGCCGGGTCGAGCGATTGCCAAGCGGCTTCCAGCGCCTCGTGCGGCACCTTCAAGGTATCCAGGTCCACACGGTCGAGCCGGGTGGTCCAGCGCTTCACGGCAGCCGCGCCGTCGGCGTGGACCTCGGTGAGAATGCGCTGCACCGCCTGGTCGGGGGTCAGCGCCTCGCCGAAGCGGGCACGGATCCCCTCCAGCAGGGCCTCCGAGTAGATCTGCGCCCCGGACCACTGGCGGCGCAGGATGCTCCGCCGCGCGTGCTCGACGTCGAAGATCTTGATCAACGACATGGGTTCACCCTTCCCGGCTCGCAGTCTCGTCGCGCCCGAGCGCCTCCACCATCGCCCGGCACGCCTCCGGCTCCTCCTCGAAGATGTACGTCACGGGGGCCACCACCACGCCGCTGCCCCCGATCGCCCGGAGCTCGGAGATCGCCTGCCCCAGCCGATCTTTGCGCACCACGATGTGCACGGCGAACCAGTCGCTCCGCGCGGGGTGCACGATGGGAGAGACGGTCGGGCCCTGGAGCCCCCCGATCACCTTCTGCGTGGCCATGCGGGCGGCGATCGCCTCGGGCGAGGCCCCACGCATGTTGGCGAAGATGGCCACGTTCGCCGCGGCGCGCAGATGCGCGTCGATGAACTCGATGAGCTGTCGGGCCAGGGCCAGCACCTCGGGTCGCCGCTTCAGGCTCTGCCGGTGGGCGATGAGGCAGGCCTCGGAGTCCACGATCAGGCCGTCCTCGAGCGCCTTGAGGCGGTTGTCGCGCATCGTGGTCCCGCTCGAGACCAGGTCGCAGATCAGGTCCGCGTACCCGATGGTGGGCGCGACCTCGAGCGTCCCCTCGGGCTGGATCAGGCGCGGCTCGCCGAGGCCGTGCTGCGCGAAAAAGGCGCGCGTCAGCTCGGGGAACTTCGTGGCCACCCGCAAGGGCGCCCCCTGCGACGCGGCCACCGCGGCCAGGTCCCGCATGCAGCGGACCTCCGTCCAGGCCTCGGGCACGATGGCGAGGAGCCGGCAGTGGCCGAAACCGAGGCTGGGGATCAGCCGGAGCACGGCCCCGTCGGCCCCGCCGCGCTCGGCGACCGCGTCCCAGCCGGTGAGCCCGAGGTCCACGCTGCCGTCGCGCACGCTGACGGCGATGTCCCCGGCCCGCTGGAAGAGGACCGAGAGCCCCGGCAGCGCGGGGATCGTGGCCTGTAGCTGTCGCGGATTGGGCTTGTCCACTCGCAAGCCGGCCTGCGAGAGAAAGGCCAGCGCCTCCTCGGCCAGGCGCCCCTTGCTCGGCAGGGCCAGCCGGATATCCGTTCGGTTCGTGCTCATGCGCTCCTCGCGGCCGGCGGAGGGGCCGCGGACCGCTCCGATTGATAACACGGCCCGCCGAAGGGGGCGAGACGCCCACACCGGGGTTAACTTTGCCGCAGCCCCGCCGATGGATCCGGCTGGATGCGTGTCCTTTCCTATCAACTGGGCGCCGAGCTCGCCGAGGAGCTCGCCCCCCTCTGCCGAAGCCGTGGATACCGTCTCGAAGCCGTCGCCAGCCCGGAGGCCGTGGTCGCCGCGCTCCGGGGACGCGACGGGCCGACCGTGCTCCTACTGAACGAGTGGGACGAGGGCGCAGACTACCCCACCCTGATCCAGACCCTGAAGAGCCTGCCGGAGGGAAGCCGCCTAACCGTCGTCGCTCTCCTCGCCTCCGACGACCCGTCCGCGCTCGAACCACGCGCGAGAGCGGCGCTCTGCGACGCGATCTTTCCGCCCCACCGCGCGGCACGGGTGCTCTTCCGGCTGGACCTCGCCGAGCAGCGCCTCTCGGCAGCGCGCCGCGAGGCCGGTCTCGTGGACCTCGTCAAGCTGGTGGCGCAGGTCGCCGAGCGGTCGAGCTCCCTCGACGAGGCGGCCCGGGACTGCCTCGCGCGCGTCGGCCCCATCGTCGGCTGGCCCGTGGGACACCTCTACATGGCCTCGGAGGCAGGCCTCCTCGTCTCCACCCACCACTGGTACCTGCCCGAGGAGGCGCGCTTCGCCGAGTTCCGCCAGCTCACCGAGGCCACCCCCTTTCCCCCGGGGACGGGACTGCCGGGGCGGGTGCTCGAATCCGGCCAGCCGGTGCTCACCATCTGCCTCGAGGAGGAGGCGTGGTTCGTGCGCCGGGACGCCGCTCGGTCGGTCGGCCTCCGCAGCGCCGCGGCGTTCCCCATCTCGTCCCACGAGCGGACGGTCGGCGTGCTGGAGTTCTTCCATCCGGAGCGCCTCGAGATGAACCCCGGCCTGCGGGAGGCTCTGGTGGAGGTGGGCAAGCAGCTCGGCCGCGTCGTCGAGCGGGACCGCGCCGAGTCCCGCCTCGCGCGCAGCGAGGCCCGGCTCCGCGCCCTGCTGAGCGCCGTCCCGGACATGATCTTCCGCCTGAAGGCCGACGGGACGGTGGTCGACTTCAGCTCCTCCGCTGGCCTCGAGCCTCTCGTGCCCCCCGAGGAGTTCCTCGGCCAGCGCGTGAGTGACGTGCTTCCCCCCGAGGTGGCGGTCCGCGTCACGGAGGCGATTCGCCGGGCCATCTCCCGGAGGGAGTCCCAAACTCTGGAGTACCGGCTCGCCACACACGGCAAGACGCGGTACTACGAGGCCCGCCTGGTGGCCACGAGCCCCGACGAGGTGGTGGCCATCGTGCGCGACGTGAGCGAGCTGAAGCGGATGCACGCCCAGCTCTTCCTGGCCGACCGCCTGGCCTCGGTGGGAACCCTGGCGGCCGGCGTGGCGCACGAGATCAACAACCCCCTCTCCTACGTGATCTGGAACCTCGGCTACCTGGCCGAGTCGCTGACCGAGCTCGCGCAGTGGCTTCCGGCCGAACGCCAGAAGGAGCTCGACGAGGCCCTGGGAGAGGCGCGCCAGGGAGCGGAACGCATGCGGCAGATCGTGCGGGACCTGCGCACCTTCTCGCGCCCCGACGATCAGAAGGACGGTCCCGTGGACCTCCATCGTCTGCTCGAGTCGACGGTGAACATGGCGCACAACGAGCTCCGCCACCGCGCGCAGGTCACGAAGGACTTCGGCGCGGTGCCCGCCGTGCTCGGCAACGAGTCGCGCCTCGGCCAGGTCTTTCTGAACTTGCTCGTGAACGCCGCGCAGGCCATCCCGGAGGGGGCGGCCGACCATAACGAGGTGCGCATCCGCACCTTCACCGACGCCACCGGACACGCCGTGGTCGAGATCACCGACACGGGCAGCGGCATCGCCCCGGAGCTGGTCGGCCAGCTCTTCGACCCCTTCTTCACCACCAAGCCCGTAGGGGTCGGCACCGGGCTCGGCCTCTCCATCTGCCACGGCATCGTGACCAGCCTCGGGGGCGAGATCCAGGTCGAGAGCGAGCTCGGCCGCGGGAGCACCTTCCGCGTCGTGCTCCCGCGCGGACGACCCGTGGCAGTCCCTCCGTCGATGGGCGCGGAGGCCCCGACCCCGAGCAAGCGAGGCCGCGTGATGGTCGTGGACGACGAACCGCTCGTCGGGACGGCGATTCGCCGCTCGCTGAGCGCCGAGCACGACGTGGTGGTCCTGACCCGGGCCCGCGAGGCCCTGGACCGCATCCTCTCCGGCGAGCTCTACGACCTCATCATCTGCGACCTCATGATGCCGGAGATGACCGGCATGGACCTGCACGCCGCCCTGGCCGACCGCGCGCCGGGGACGCTCGAGAAGGTGGTGTACCTGACCGGCGGCGCCTTCACCTCGCGCGGGCGCGACTTCCTCGACCAGGTCCCCAACCTGCGCCTCGACAAGCCGCTGAACCCGAAGGAGCTGCGCGCCCTGGTGCGCGAACGCCTGGGAGAGTGACGAACCTGAAGGGACCCGCCGCGGCCCCCAGCGGCCGAGCGAGCTCCGTCAATACCCTTCCGGAATGCGCCCGTGCAGGCAGGTGATCGTGTGCGGCCGTCCGGGGCCCGAGCCGAGGGCCAGCTCGGGCGCCGAGGAGCTGCCGCGCGCGAGGCCCTCACCGGGGTCCCACCCGGGTCGTGCCCCGGCGTCGAGGCTGTGCAGCCCGCTCTGCCAGAAACCGATCACGTGCGTGTGGCCGGCGGTGCGCGCGCCGAGAAAATCGCTCCACGCGCTCGCGAAGCGCTGCCCGGCCACGGCCCCGTAGGTCTCGCAGGTGCGCCACCACCAGAGCCCGCGCCCGTCGAGGACAAACCTCGACCGCATCGCCTCGAGGAGGGGCCAGAGCTCGTGCCGCGCCACGAGCGCGCTCGCATCCAGCCGCTCTCCGCCGACGAGCGCGCCCCCCCATTTGCCGTGCCCCCAGAACTGCACCTCGGCGATCCGGCGCCCGGGAGCGACGCTGCCGAGCCAGGCGAGCGCCTCGGCCCAACCGGTCGCCCCGAACGCCGCGTCCAGGCGACCGAGCCCCCGATAGAGCCGCGAGCCCGCAGCCCAGCTGTGCGAGAGGCCCGGCAGAAGCGGTCGCCCGCGACAGGTCCTGTCGAAGACGAGGACCCTCAGTCCTCGTTCCGGCTCGCCGCTCCTCGGTGGATCGATTCGCATCGCGACTCCCTCGACCGTCGGAGCGAGAAGTCTACCGCCCCGGACGGGGGCTGACAGAATCGATCGCCCCGGCCGCGCTCCCGTCCGCGGTTGACGGGCCCCGCCTCCTGCTGCTAATTCGCCGTCATGCGCGCGGCGGCCTTTTACGACCTCGACGGGACCCTCATCCGGACCAACCTGGTCCACTCGCTCGGCTACTTCGCACGCAACCAGCAGGGGCTCCTCCCGAGTCTGGCCAAGACGGCGCGCACCGTGGTGAGCGTGCCGCTCTTTCTCGCCGCCGACTTCTACAGCCGCAAGGTCTTCAACACGATCTTCTTCAAGCACTACGAGGGCGAGTCCGAAGACCGCCTGCGCTACCTGGCGGACGAGCTCTTCGACGAGGTGCTGAGGCCCTCGATCTATCCGGGCACCCCGGCGCTCATCGAGAGCTCGAAGCGCCGCGGCCTGCGGCAGGTGCTCGTCACCGGGGCGCTCGACTTCGCCATCCGGCCCCTGCTCAAGCACCTCGGCTTCGACGACTACGTCGCAAACCGCCTCGAGTTCGTGGGGGGCCTCGCCACGGGGCGCCTGCTGCCCCCCGTGATGGCCAGCGCCACCAAGGCCTCCTGGATGCGGGTCTACGCCGAGAAGGAGGGGCTCTCGCTCTCCGACTCGTACGCCTACTCGGACAGCATGAGCGACCTCCCGATGCTGTCGGTGGTCGGCCACCCGACGGCCGTGAACCCCGACTTCCGGCTGCGCGCCACGGCGCAGCGCCACGACTGGCCGATCGTGGACCTGCGCTGAGCGCGTTGATGCGACGGTTAGGGCCCTTGGACGTTCCCATCCGACGCGCGATCCTGCTGGCGCTCGCGCTCTGGACCGTCGCCTGCCCCGGGACGAGCGGGTATCTCCCGCCCGACCGCGGAGGCAGCGACTGGGGTCCGCACTTCGGGGACGCCAGCGGGCTCGCCGATGCGACGGACGATCTCGCGCGGGGCGACGGCAGTGCCTCCGACGGACGGCGCGCGGATGGTCCTCGTGCCGACGGCCCGGCGAGCGACGGCCGCCCCGTGGACGCGGGGGACGGACCTCGCCCGAGCGGCGACCTTCGCGCCCCGGACGGCCCCTCCCCCGTCGGAGACAAGGGCCCGCCGAAAACCGACGCCGACCCCTGCGCGAGCCTGACCTGCGGGGCCCACGCGGCCTGCACGCTCGGCGCCTGCGGCTGCCTTTCCGGCTACGGCAACTGCGACGGCAACTTCGCGACGAACGGCTGCGAGGTGCAGCTCGGTTCGAACGCGCACTGCGCCCGCTGCGGCGACACCTGCACGGGAGGCGCGACCTGCCAGAGCGGGGGCTGCCGCTGCTCGGGCAGCCAGAAGCTCTGCGGCGCGACCTGCACGACCCTCGGCACCGACGAGAACTGCGGCGACTGCGGGGACCGGTGCACCGGGTCGAAGCGCTGCCAGAACGGCCAGTGCAAGACGATCTGCGCGCCCGACCAGTGCTGGACCGGCGCGGACTGCCACCTCGGAGCCACGGACGCCCACTGCGGCAAGAACGGCGATACCTGCGCGACCTGCGGCACGGCCTTCGACGGCTGCCAGTGCTACGCCGGCTGGGTCTGCGGCGCGAACCGCAACTGCTGCTACAACGCGGGGCTCGGCCGCTTCTGCTAGCCACGGTCACCTGGGCCGCGATCCATCCCGTCAGGGGGCGTCGCGCCCGCCGGACGCCTCGCAGGCGACGCGCAGACGACGCGCAGGTTGACGGCCGCGCCCCGAGGCTGCTAATGCCTGCGGGCCCACGTCACCCGTCGAGGTCTGCCCGATGCCCATGAGAGCCCTGCCCCGCCGCAAGCTGGACGAGCAGGTGGTCTACATCGATAAGGATTCCGCCCCACGCATCGTCTACTACGGGGAGGACTTCTGGCTCGAGGACTTCCCCGTCGGGACGCGCGTCATCTACCCCAAGCCGCCGATCCAGGGCCTGCCGAACGCGGGGGCCGCAATCCGCCACGCGCTCAACCACCCCGAACAGATGGACCCCCTCTTCGCCCAGCTCGAGCCGGGGATGAAGGTGACCATCGCCATGGACGACATCAGCCTCCCGCTGCCGCCCATGGCCACCCCCGACCTGCGCCAGACCATGCTCGAGATCGTGCTCGAGCTGCTCGCGAACTACGGCGTGGACGACGTGCACCTGATCGTCGCCACCTCGCTGCACCGCCGCATGACCGACGCCGAGCTGAAGCGCATGGTGGGGGCCAAGATCTTCGACGCCTATCACCCGGACCGGCTCTACAACCACGACGCGGAGGACCCCGACGGGATGGTCTTCCTCGGCAAGACGGACCACGACGAGCCGGTCTGGCTGAACCGCCGGGCCGTGGAATCGGACCTGACGATCTACCTGAATCTGAACCTCGTGCCGATGGACGGCGGGCACAAGTCCGTGGGCGTGGGGCTCTGCAACTACGAGACGGTGCGGGCCCACCACGAGCCCCACACGATTCGCGCGAGCGACGGCTACATGGATCCGGCCCGCTCGATGCTGGCCAAGAAGTGCAACCGCATCGGTCGCCTCGTCGACCAGCACCTGAAGGTCTTCCATATCGAGACGGCCCTGAACAACCGCATGTACAAGGGCCAGATGGACTTCCTGATGAAGCAGGAGGACGACTTCACCGAGCTCGACCGGCTGAAGTTCGAGGGCCTCAAGTGGACGCTGTCGAAGCTACCGCGCGCGGCGAAGCGCAAGCTGATGCACTCGGTCCCCGCGAGCTACGAGCTCATCGCCTGCCACGCCGGCGCGACGGAGCCCGTGCACGAGAAGATCCTGGCCCGCTGCTTCGATCAATACGCGGTGAAGGTGCGCGGGCAGTGCGACATCCTCGTCTCGGGGATCCCGTACATCTCGCCCTACAACGTGAACTCGATCCTGAACCCGATCCTGGTGCAGGTGATGGGGCTCGGCTACTTCCACAACATGTACCGGGGCAAGCCCTTGCTCAAGAAGGGGGGGGTCCTCGTCCTCGCGCACCCCTGCTACGACGAGTTCGACCACGACCACCACCCGAGCTACATCGAGTTCTTCAACCGGCTGCTCCCCGAGACGCGCGACGCGGTGACGCTGCGCGAGAAGTACGAGCTCGAGTTCGCCCACAACCCGAGCTACGTCCAGATGTACCGGCGCGGCAACGCCTACCACGGCGCGCACCCCTTCTTCATGTGGTACTGGGGCGAGAACGGGCGCCAGCACGTGGGGAAGGTGATCGTGGCCGGGGCGATCAACGCCCACGTGCCGGAGATCCTCGGCTGGGAGCGCGCGGACACGATGGCCGAGGCCCTGGCGATGGCCAAGGGCTACGTGGGCGCGAGCCCCGAGATCTCGGTCTTGCACCACCCGCCGATCCTGATCGCCGACGTCGAGTAGGCCGCGGCGACGCGCACGGACGGGCGGGACGCGCGCGCTACTTGTTGATGAAGCTCGTCGGCTGGGCGTCGAACTTGGTCTTGCAGGGCGGACAGCAGAAGGCGTAGTGCTTGCCCCCGTGCTCCGAGCGCGGGGAGTCCGCCGCGACCGTGAAGGTCTCCCCCGACACGGGGCACTTGGCCTTGGTGCCGGCCGGAGGCGCGCTGTCGAAGGCCGCCGCGGGCGCCGCTCCTTCGCCCCCCACGGGCTGAGCCGGCGCCGCCGCCGGAGGCGCCCCCGTGGTCGGGGCACCGCCCTGAGGGTTACCGCTCTTGCACCCCGCCGCCACCGCGAGCATCACTCCACCGACGAGAAAGAAGGTACGCATCATCCACTCCTTGAAATAGTCCGATGGTTGACGCCTGGGTATCGCATGCCGACAAGGAGCGTGCAAGGCGCCGCACCGCGCCCATGAACGCGCGCCGCGACGGGCGTTGATGCTGCCCGCCACGGTGTGTAGAGTGAGGCCATGAAGGCTTCGATGCGTTGGATGGGGATGGGGATGGTCCTGGTGGTGGCCAGCCTGTCGTCGGTGGCTCGCGCCGCGGGCGACGAGGATCTGGCGAAGAAGTACTTCACGCTCGGCGAAGAGCTCTACAACCGGGCCGACTACGAGGGGGCGCTCAAGCAGTTTCAGCAGGCCTACGGCTATTCGAAGAAGCCGGCGCTGCTCTACAACATGGCGCGCTGCTACGAGTCGCTCGGACGCGAGGACGAGGCGATCAAGAACTTCGAGGCCTACGTGGCCTCGAAGCCCGGCGAGGAGGTGGAGCGCCAGGTCCGCTCGCGGGTCGAGAACCTGCGCCGCACCTGGGAGAAGAAGAAGGCCGAGCGGGACCGCGTGGCGGCCGACCGTGCGCGCCTCGAGGAGGAGCGACGCCAGCTCGAGGCCTCGCGACGACAGACCCGGGTGACGGAGGCGCCGGCTCCGCGGCGCGGAGCCCTCGGGATCGCCGGGTGGACGACCCTCGGCGCGGGGGGCGTGCTGCTCGTCGTAGGCGCCATCATGGGCGGTCTGGCCAAGGCCAACGCCAGCGCGCTCGAGGAGGACAACCTCGCCGGCCGGGAGTTCTCCGAGGTGGCGGGCAAGGAGTCGCGCGGCAAGACCTTTCAGAAGGTGGCCTTCGTGGGCCTCGGCGTCGGTGCGGTCGCCGCGGTGACCGGCGGCGTCCTGCTCGTGCTGCACTATCGTCGTCCTCGCACCGAGAGCCGCGTCTCCATCGCACCGCTCTTCGGTCCCCACGGGGCGGGCCTCCACGCCGCCTTCCGGTTCTGAGGTGACGCCATGACCCTACGCACGCGCCGCCTCAGAGGCATCCTCCTCGCCGCGCTCGCAGTCACCTCCGCCGCGGGCTGCTTCAACCCGGACTACGGCGACGGCGGGTTCACCTGTAACGAGGGGAAGTGCCCCGAGGGGCTGGTCTGCCGGGCGGAGGGCCTGAAGCACGTCTGCCGGCCGTCGGGCTTCGTCCCCTCGGCGCAGCCGCAGGTCTCGGCCACGGCAAACCCCACCACCCTGCGAGGCGGCGACAAAGTGCGCCTGACGATCACCGTCACCAACTTCGCGCTGGTCGACCCCGAAAAGAACACCGAGGTCAAGACGGGAGAGGGGCACTACCACGTCTTCCTCGACGACCGGAGGGGGGCCTACCTCGCGCTCGGCTTCAAGGGAGAGATCGAGGTGGACATCCCGCGGACCACCCAGCAGGGCAAGCACGACCTGATCGTCGCGCTCGTGCAGAGCAACCACACCCTGCACCCGTCCGGGGCCCACGCGGTCGTCCCGATCACGGTCCGGCCCTGACCCACGCGCGGCGCGCGCGCGTCCGTCTTGGTTGACGCCCTTGGTTGACGCCCCCCGCGGCTTCCTGTTAATGCCCTGTCACGTCCCGAGGATACGCGTGCATGGCGACCCTTTCCCCAACCGAGATCTATAACGGCCGCAGGGTCTTTCTCCTCGGCGGCACCGGGTTCCTGGGGAAGGTGACCCTGGCCATGCTGCTCCACCGCTTTCCCGGGGTGGGCCGCGTCTACACCATGTGCCGGGCCGGCAGCGGCACCGACAGCGAGGCCCGCTTCTGGGCCGACGTGGTGGGCTCCCCCGTCTTCGACGTGCTCCGCGAACGCTACGGCGGCGCGCTCGAGGGCTTCCTGCGCGACAAGGTGCGCGTGGTCGGCGGCGACGTCACGCTCGACAACCTGGGCTACACCGACGAGCAGGCGCAGGCCATCGCCGACGACGTGGACGTGATCCTGAACAGCTCCGGCAAGGTGACCTTCAACCCGGCGCTCGACCAGTCGCTGCGCACGAACGTCCACGGCACGAAGAACCTGCTCGCCTTCGCGAAGCGCATGAAGCGCCCTGCGCTGGTGCACGTTAGCACCTGCTTCGTCGCGGGGAACCGCTCGGGGGAGGTCTGGGAGGACGAGGAGGTCTTAGGCTACTTCCCGCGCCAGAAGGAGCTCGAGGGGGCACGCTTCTCCGTCGAGCAGGAGCTGGCCGATTGCGCCCGCCTCTCCGAGCGCGTGCGCGAGGAGGCCGACGACGCGGTCCAGGCGGCGCAGTTCCTGGTGGCCGCGCGCCTCCGCCTCCGCGAGGAAGGGCGCGACCCGGACAACGAGCGCTACGTGAAGCTGGCGCAGGCCCGCGAGCGCAAGAACTGGATCCGCGACCGGCTGACCCAGCTCGGCGTGGAGCGCGCCCAGCGCTGGGGCTGGCCCAACATCTATTGCTACACCAAGGCCATGGGGGACCAGCTCGTGGTGGCCGAGACGGGGATCGTGCGCTCCATCGTGCGCCCGGCCATCGTGGAGAGCGCCGTCCACTTCCCGCTCGCCGGCTGGAACGAGGGCTTCACCACCACGGCCCCGCTCATCTTCCTCGCGCTCAAGGGGCAGAACCTCTTCCCCTCGTCGGACAAGCTGATCCTGGACCTCATCCCGGTGGACTACGTGGCCTCGACGCTGCTCCTCGTCGGCGCGCAGGCCTGCGTCGAGCAGCCGAAGCTCGTCCACCAGCTCTGCTCGGGGGACGACAACCCCATCCGCATGCGGCGGGTCGTCACCCTCCTCGGGCTGCACAAGCGCCAGCGCTACCAGGAGAAGGAGTCGGGCAATCGGGTCGTGAACGAGCTGATGGCCCGCATGGAGGCCCAGCCCGTCTCGCTCGAGCGCTTCGACCGCACCTCGCTGCCGATGTTCAACCGGCTGGCGAAGAAGGCCGGCGAGACGCTCGACCGCCTGCGTCCCCGCTGGGGGGGCGGTCATGTGGTCGACCTCGTGGACCGGCTGAAGGAGAAGGTGGACCGCGCCGAAGAGGTCACGCGGAGCATGCAGGACGCCTTCGACATGTACCGCCCCTTCACCGTCGAGAACCACTACATCTTCCGGGCGGACAACGTGCGGGCGCTGCACGGCCGCGTCCCCGCCGAGGAGCGCGCGCTCCTGCCGTGGGGGGTGCACGAGCTCGACTGGTACGCCTACTGGATGGAGGTCCATTTCCCGGGGCTGCACAAGTGGGTCTTCCCCGAGCTCGAGAAGGACTTCGCCGCCAAGCCGAAGTCGACCTACACGTACAATCATCTGCTCGAGCTCTTCGAGACCTCGACCAAGCTGCACCGCCACCGGGTGGCCCTCCGGATGCTGCGCGACGGCCACCGGGACCAGTACACCTACGAGGAGCTCCACGAGCTGGCGACGCGCGTGGCGGGTTTTCTCGCCGAGGGGGGCGTGGCCCCGAGCGACCGCGTGCTCCTGCTCAGCGAGAACCGGCCCGAGTGGGCCATGGCCTACTTCGGGGTGATCAAGGCCGGCGCGACCTGCGTGCCCATCGACAAGGAGTCCACGCGCGACGAGATCGTCAACCTCACCCGCTCGGCCGCCGCCCGCGGGATCTTGATCAGCGACGCGCTCCTCGAGAAGCACGCCGGGCTGGAAGCGGCGCTCCGCGGCGCGGGGTTGGAGAGCCAGCTCTGGACCTTCAGCCAGGCCTTCGCGCTCCCGCTCCTCGAGGAGGAGACCGCGCGCAAGAGCCGCCTCCCCGACCGCGTGGCGAGCGACGCCGTGGCCTCGCTGATCTTCACCTCGGGGACCTCGGGTCACCCGAAGGGGGTGATGCTGACGCACAAGAACTTCACCTACATGGTGTCGGAGCTCTCGTCGGTCTTCGACTTCACGCCGAACGACGGCTCGCTGAGCGTCCTCCCCCTGCACCACACCTTCGAGTTCTCCGCCGGCCTGCTGATGCCGCTCGCCAGCGGCGCGGCGATCACCTACCTGCCGGAGCTCACGGGCGAGGCGATCACGAGCGCGCTCAAGGAGGGGCACACCACGGCCATCGTGGGGGTCCCGGCCCTCTGGGAGCTCCTGCAGCGCCGCATCCGCAACCGACTCGGAGAGCGGTCGGTGGTGCTCGAGCAGGCCGCCGAGCTGGTGATGCGCGCCAACAGCTGGCTCTGGGACAAGAGCGGGCTCAACCTCGGGCGCATCGTCTTCTACCCGATCCACCGCCTTTTCGGCGGTCGCATCCGGTACCTCATCAGCGGCGGCTCGGCCCTCGCCGACGACGTGAAGCGCGCCTTCCACGGCCTCGGGCTCCAGCTCCTCGAGGGCTACGGTCTGACGGAGGCCTCACCGGTGCTGACGGTGGCACGCCCGAGCCACAGGCTCATCGCGGGCTCCGTCGGTCAGCCGCTCCCGCACGTGGAGGTCCGGATCCTCGAGCCGGACGAGCGCGGGGTGGGCGAGGTCGTGGCCCGAGGGCACAACGTGATGGCCGGGTACTTCCAGAACCAGGAGGCCACGCGCGCCACGATCCGCGAGGGGTGGCTCCACACGGGCGACCTCGGGCACCTCGACGAGGAGAAGAACCTCTACATCGTCGGCCGCAGCAAGGAAGTGATCGTCGATTCGAACGGCAAGAACGTCTACCCCGACGAGCTCGAGGAGCTCTACGCCTCGCCGTGGGTGAAGGAGCTGAGCGTGGTCGGGCTCCCCGACGGGACCGCCGAGCGCGTGGCGGCGCTGGTGGTGCCGGACTACGAGCACGACGGAGCGCTGGAGAAGGAAGAGGTGCGCGAGCGGGTGCGCGAGCACGTGCGCTCCGTCTCGGCGGGCCTCCCCTTCTTCAAGCGCATCAAGGTGGTGCAGCTCAGCGACCGGGAGCTGCCGCGCACGGCCACGAAGAAGGTCAAGCGGCGGGAGGTCGTAGCCGAGCTCCAGCGGCTGCACAAACACGGCGAGACGGATGGGGCCCGCGAGGGGGGCGGCGAGGCGGAGCACGACTGGCTGCTCGACATCGTGGCCCAGGTCTCGGGGAGGCCACGCGGCCGGATCGCGTTGCCGACGCGGCTCGACGAGCTCGGCTTCGACAGCCTGATGTACACGGAGCTCGGCGTGGCGCTCGAGGCCGCGGGGGCCACCGTGCGCGGCGTGGACGACCTGACCGGGATCGCCACGGTGCGCGAGCTCGCCGGCGTAGCGCAGCGCACGCGCCCGAGCCGCGCGCCGGTCGACGAGACGGAGGCCAGCGTGGCGGTCGAGCGCGACGAGCTCCAGATCCCCGAGGTCGTGGCGAGCGTCGGCCGGAAGGTCCTCGGCGCCGGCCAGCGCTGGCTCTACGAGCGACTCCTCGAGACCTCCTTCGACGGTCAGGCGCACATCCCGGCCCACTGCAACTTCATCCTCGCACCGAACCACTGCTCGCACCTGGACATCGGGCTGGCCAAGTTCGCCATCGGCGAGGCCGGCGACAGCCTCTGCGCGCTGGCCGCCTCGGACTACTTCTTCGACCAGCGCTACAAGCGGGCCTACTTCGAGAACTTCACCAACCTCGTGCCGATGGATCGCTCGGGGTCGCTGCGCAAGTCCCTCAAGCGCGCGCTCCAGCTGGTGGAGCACGGCTACAACCTGCTCATCTTCCCCGAGGGGACGCGCTCTCCGACGGGCGAGCTCGGCGAGTTCAAGGCCAGCCTCGGCTACCTCGCGCTCCACGGCAAGGTCGGCATCCTGCCGATGCACATCTGGGGGACCTTCGACGTCTTCCCGAAGGGGGCTGTCTGGTTGAAGGGCCGCAAGGTGGGGGCCACGATCGCCCAGTTCATGCCCCACGAGGGACTAGAAGAGCTCGTCTCCGGGCTGCCCAAGAGCGAAGGCTACCGGCTGGTGGCGGCCGCCACGCAGCGCCTGGTGGAGCGCGCCCGGGACGGCCGGAACGCGACCTTCGTCCCCTCCGCGCTGCGCGCCCTCTGGGATGGTGAACGGCTCGGCCCCGACGGAGGCCTCGCATGACGCGCACCCTCGTGACCGGCGGAACCGGCTTTCTGGGACGACACCTCGTCGAGCACCTGCTCGCCCGAGGAGAGAGCACGTTGCGCGTTCTCACCACCGGGCCGGCGCCGCGCTGGCTGGAGGCGCTCGGCGCGGAGGTGGTGCAGGGCTCGATCACCGAGCCCGAGGTCGCCACGCGCGCGGTCGCGGGGGTCGAGACGATCTACCACCTGGCGGGGCGGGTCTCGCGCAGCCCCGACGACGCGCGGCTGATGCACGCCATCCACGTGGACGGGACGCGCCACCTCTGCGAGGCCGCGAAAGCGGCGCGGGTGCGGCGCATCGTGCTCGTCTCGACCAGCGGCACGCTCGCCGTGACCGAGACGGGGCTGCGGATCCCCGACGAGAGCCACGCCGCGCCGCTCGAGCTGATCGGACGCTGGCCCTACTACGCCAGCAAGTACTATCAGGAGGAGACCGCAGCGCGCGCGTGCGAGGGGGGGCCGGAGCTCGTGACCGTGAACCCGAGTCTGCTCCTCGGCCCGGGCGACGACCGGCTGAGCTCCACGCAGGACGTCCTGCGTTTCCTGAAGGAGGAGATCCCCGTCGTCCCCTCCGGAGGGATGAACTTCGTGGACGCGCGAGACGTGGCCCCGGCGCTCGTGGCGGCCATGGAGCGCGGGCGCCCCGGCGAGAAGTACCTGCTCGGCGGACCGAACTGGACCTGCGCGGAGTTCTTCGGACGCCTCGCGCGCATTACCAAGGTCCCCGGGCCGCGGTTGAAGCTCCCCGACCGGCTGACGCTCCTCGGGGCGCGCGTGATGGACAGCCTCTACCGGCATTTCGACCGCGTCCCTCCAGTGGATTACACGAGCGTCGAGATGGCGACCTACTTCTGGTACCTGGACGATGGCCGCGCGCGCCGCGAGCTCAGCTTCACCACGCGGGACCCGGGGGAGACGCTGCTCGACACCGTGAGCTACCTGCGGCGACACCTCCTCGAGAGCGACGCCTTCTCCGATCCGCCCGCCGAGCTTCCGGCCTGACCCGCGGGCCCTCGTAGCGGCATGGACCCGACCGCGCCCCTCGGACTGTCGCTGCTCTGCCTGGCGGTTGCGCTGGGGGCGGCGCTCTACTCGGCGGGCGGGCACGGAGGCGGCTCGGCGTACCTGGCCCTCTTCGCGCTCTTCGGCATGCCCGCGGCGGTGATGAAGCCGACGGCGCTGGCCATGAACGTCCTCGTCGCCGGCGTGGCCGTCGTGCGCTTCGGCCGGAGCGGCGCCGTGCCCTGGCGGCTCCTCGTCCCTCTCTGCGCGGGGTCGGTGCCGGCGGCCCTCGGCGGGGGCTTCATCCTGCTCCCCGAGCGGATCTACATGCCGCTCCTCGGCGCCACCCTCCTCGTCGCGGCGGCCCGGCTCTGGCTTCCCGCGCGGCTGGACGCGTTGCGCCCGGCCCCCGCGTGGCCCTGGCTCGTGCTCCTCGGTAGCGCGCTCGGCTTCCTCGCCGGCCTCACGGGCATCGGCGGCGGCATCTTCCTCTCGCCGATCCTGATCCTGGCCGCCTGGCAGGACCCGCGCGGGGCGAGCGGCGCGGCCGCGGTCTTCATCGTGGTGAACTCGGCCTTCGGCCTCGCGGGACACCTCTTGCGCGGCGCGCCCCTGTCGACCGCCTTCCTGCCGCTGGCCGGCGCGGCGGTGATCGGGGGCCTCGCCGGGAGCTGGCTCGGCGCGGCGCGGCTCGAAGCGCGGACGCTGCGTCGCATCCACGCGCTCGTGCTCCTCGTGGCGAGCGCGAAGCTCCTCGCCCGGCTGCTGCGCGGAGCGTGACCGGCGACCGTGTAGTTTGATCAAGAACACACTAATTCGAGATCAAACATGGCCGGATTGGCCGCGAGGCGCCCGGCAGGCAAGGAGCGCCGAGCACCGGAGCGGAGCAGCCTTTTTTGCGCTGTGAGCACCGGAGCGCAGGCGCGACACAGCCCGCCGGGATGGATCGCGGCCAAGGTGGCCATGTTTAGGGACAGCGGTCGTCGCCGGGCAAATCCACCTTGCAGTCGGAGATCATCTCGAGCTTGAGCGAGAGCTTCGCGCCGTCGGCCACGGTGAGCGGCTTGTTCGCGCGGCACTTGGCACAGCGGTCGGCCCCGCAGTAGGCCGCGAGCGCCACGCGGATCTGCGAGCCCGCGGTGAGCTGCAGGCCCGCCAGCACCTGATCGGGCTGCGCGGTCACGGGCGCTTCCCTGTAGATACAGCCCTCGTGCCCCCCCTCCTTGAGCACGTAGACGGTGTACCGGTTCACGGTGCAACCCGGCCTGCACTCCCTCTGGTCCACGGTCACGTCGAGCCGCGCGGCCGGTGGGGCCTGGACCGGCTCCTCTCCGCACGCCAGAAAGAGGCTCGCGGCGACGAGGCTTCCGATGCGACGGAGCGCGTGGTTCACGTGGTCCCTTCCTGCCTCAGAAGTGGAGGTGCAAGTCGAAGCCCGCGGGGCCCGGAGGCGTCGGAGTCCCGCCACGGCTGGTCGTCAGCCCCACGCCGAGCGCGACCGCCGTGCCCGACACCACGACTCCGGCCACGGTCCAGACCCACCAGTGCTGATACCAGGACCGTCTCTTCGCGGCCGGCGGAGGGGCGCCCTGCCCTCCCGCGCCCGCCGCGAGTCCCGGGGCCGGCGGCCCGCCGAGAGCTCCGCCGAGCGCCTGCACGACGAGCGCCGCGCTCCCCGCGAGCAGCGTCCCCTCGGGCATCGTCCGTCGCAGCGTGGCCGCCACCGCGCCGCGGGAGTGCTCGTACACGGCGACCTGCACCTCGACCTCCGCCGGCCCGCGCGGCTGCACCGAGACCCACACCAGCGTCCCGAGCCGGCTGCGCTGGGCGAGCTCGGCGAGCTCCTCCCGGCGCGGTGGCTTGGGCGCACGCGGGGCGCGACGTGCTTCCTCGAGCAGGCGCGCGGCCCGCGGTGCCATACGGTCGGGGTCCACGGCCAGCTCCGGTTCGAGCTCTACCGCCGCGCCGAAGGCGGCCTTCGCCCCGTCGGGGTCCGGCGGATAGAGGAGCAGCGCCTGACCGAGCGCCAGGTGCGCCTGCGCGAGCGAGTGCCTCGCGTGGTTGGAGGCGCCGACCGCGCGAAGCTGCGCCACGGCCTGCGTCGCGGAGGCCACGGCCGCCGCTCGGTCCATGCGCAGGGCGGCTTGCTCCGCGTGGACCACCTTCTGCCCCGCGGCCTCCACGGCCTGCGCCACCCCCTCCGCGCCGCCGAGTCGCACGCTCAGCTCGGCCGGAGCGAGCACCCCCGGACGTCCGGCCTCGGCTACCGCACGCCCGAGAGAGACCTCGAGACGCGCCGCGTGTCGCGCCGGCGCGGCGACGCGCAGGATGCCGGCCCCACCGTCCGCGAGAACCCGCGCGGGTGCGGCGAGAGCCAGCGCGACCCCAAGGAGCGCCCGCGCGAGGGAGGCTCGCGCGCTCACGGTTCCTCCGGAAGGCCGTGCTTGCGCAGGAGCCGGCGCACGAGCTGGCGGTCGACCCCCGCGTCTCTCGCGATGCGCGAGATGTTGTGGCCGTAGCGCTCGTAGAGGCGCGAGAGGTAGAGCTCCTCGAAGAGCTGGAGCAGCGACTCCTTCGCCCCCTTGTAGGGCTGGTCGAGGAAGCCGGCCGGTACCGCCGGAGCGAGCCAGTTTGCGGCGCCGCTCGGCGTGGTCACCGGACGGTGTGCGGCCCCGCGCTCCTCGTCGGTCAGCCCCTCCTCCTCGGAGGTGGCCGAGAGCTGCGCCGAGTCCACCTGGAAGGGGGCCTCGTCCGCCAGCACCACCGAGCGCTCCACCACGTTGCGGAGCTCGCGCACGTTCCCCGGCCACTTGCGCGAGAGGAGCACCTTGAGCACCTCGGGGGTGAGCACCTCGGGCGGGTTGACGCAGCCCATCTGCCAGAGGAAGTGCTCGGCGAGGAGCGGGAGGTCTTCGAGCCGCTTGCGCAGCGGGGGCACGTTGATGCGCACCACGGAGAGGCGGAAATAGAGATCCTGGCGAAAGCGCCCCTGGCGCACCTCCTCGCGCAGGTCCCGGTTCGTGGCGGCGACGATGCGCACGTCCACCTTGCGCACGGCGTCGCCCCCCACGCGGCGGATCTGCCGGCGGTCGAGGACCCGCAGCAGGCGCGTCTGCACGTCGAGCGGCAGCTCCCCCAGTTCGTCGAGGAAGACCGTTCCGCCGCGGCTCTTCTCGAAGATACCGGCGCGCTCGGACGAGGCGCCCGTGAAGGCCCCTCGCTCGTGCCCGAAGAGCTCCGACTCGATGAGCGTGGGCGGCAGCGCCCCGCAGTCCACCACGCTGAAGGCGTGGCGCGCGCGCGAGGAGTGACGGTGCAGCTCCTCGGCCACGAGCTCCTTGCCCGTCCCCGTCTCCCCCTCGATGAGCACCGTCACGTCCGTCGGCGCCACCGCGGCGATGAGCCCGTAGACCTCCTGCATCGGGGCGGAGCTGCCGATGAGGGTCCCCAGGGCCTGGCGCCGCGCCACCGGCTCGGAGCGCTCGCTCTGGGCCACCACGCGGAGCACCGTGGACCCGAGGCGCAGCTCGGCCCCCGGCGAGACGAGCACCTCGAGAATCCGGGCCCCCTGGTAGTAGGTCCCGTTCGTGCTCTTCAGGTCCCGCACCAGATAGCCCTGGTCGTGCACCTGGAACTCGAGGTGGCGCCGCGAGACCTGCGGATCGGTGAGGACCAATTCGTTATCCGACGCCTGCCCGACGCTGACGCGATGCAAATCGAGCGCGCAGCTCTTGCCGACGTCCGGCCCCGCGTGGACCGTGAGCATGGCCGCCCGCAGCACCAGCACGGGCTTCTGTTCCTGGTAGATGATTTCCGTGGGCCGTTCCACGGTGCTCCTCGAGGGGGTGGGAGAGCCGCCATCCGAACAGGCTCCATGGTAGCATAGGAGCACCATGACCTCGCCACGGTAGCCACGGGGCCTGCACGGTGTTTCCCGAGGCTGACGGCGCAGAGCTGCTGCGCCGCATCGACAAGTACGAGATCCTCTCGACCATCGGCGAAGGGGGGATGGCGTCGGTCTATCGCGCGCGGCTGCGCGGCCCGGGGCATGCCTCCAAGCAGGTGGCGCTGAAGCTCATCCACGAGCACCTCTCGCGGCGCGAGAACTTCCTGCTCATGTTTCTCGACGAGATGCGCGTGGCCATGGCCATGACCCACCGCAACATCGTCCAAACCTTCGACGCCGGCCAGGTGGGGGAGCGCCATTACCTGGTGATGGAGCTCGTCCCGGGGTGCACCTTGCGCTGGCTGCTCGACCGCACGGCCGGCCGACGCCTGATGCCCGTGGAGCTCGCGGTCTTCATCGCCATGGAGGTCTGCTCGGCCCTCGACTACGCGCACTCGTTTCTCCCCGAGGTGCCGGGGCAGCCCGCCGGCGTGGTCCACCGGGACGTGAGCCCGAGCAACATCCTCCTCTCCAGCCACGGCGACGTGAAGCTGGCCGACTTCGGGGTGGCCAAGGCCGCCGGCCAGCTCCAGGAGAGCTCGGCCAACCTGATCAAGGGGAAGCTCGGCTACATGGCGCCCGAGCAGGCCCGCGGCCGCGTCGAGCCGCGAAGCGACCTCTTCTCCCTCGGCGCGGTGCTCTACGAGATGCTGGCCGGGCAGGCCTTCCGGCAGTCGTACGGCCTCGAGAGCGTGCGGCAGGGGGGAGAGACGAGCGCGCCCCTCGCGCACGTGCGGCCCGACGTGCCCGCGTCGCTCGAGGCGCTGGTCCGGCGCTGCCTCGCCACGACCCCCGAGCAGCGCCCCGCCTCGGCGGCGGCGCTCCGTCAGGCCCTCGCCGACGAGGCCTTCCGCTGGCAGCTCGACCAGGGCCAGCGGCAGGACCCGCACGCGCACCTGCGCGCCTTCCTGGCGGAGGAGGGCGCGAGCGACGAGCCGGCCGCCCCCAGTCAGCGCGCAGCACGCCTCGCGCAGCTCATGGTGGAGCAAGCGGGCGAGGTCGCGAGCACGACCGAGCCCTCCCTCGACGACGCGCCGACGATCGCGCGGCGGCTGGAGGCGCCGGGAGCCTCGCCCGCGCCGGCCGCAGCGGAGCCCTTCACCGAGCCCGCGCCGCGACCGAGCGAGCCCTTCACCGAGCCCGCGCCGCGACCGAGCGAGCCCTTCACCGAGCCCGCGCCCCGAGCGGGCGAGCCCTTCACCGAGCCCGTGCCGCGACCACCGGCCACCTCGATGCCGGTCGCCGCCGGCGACGATCGTTCGCCGCGCCCTCCTTCGGCGGTGGAGACCACCTTCGACGTGGTGCCGCGCTACCGCTACGCGCGATGGATGCTCGCAGCCCTCGCGCTCTGCGGCCTCGCCGCGGTCGGTTTCTGGGCCTTCCGGCGGCGCGTCCCCGACGAGGGAGCGGCGGTCTCGGCGGGCCCCGGAACCGCGCCGGAGGATGAGGCCGCGCGAGTGAACGCCACCACCCGTGCTCCGCTCGCAGCGGTTCGCCCGCGGGCCCCGGCCTCGACCGACGCCGGAGGGGACCCGCAGGCTGCGGACGCCGAGCCGGCCCCCCCGTCCCGAGCCGTCGCGCGTCCGAGCCCGACCGCACCGCCGCCCCGCGCCGCCCCGACGCCCCGTCGACGCGAGAGCGGCGTGGGCCGCCTGGAGCTCAACGCGGTCCCCTGGGCCGAGGTCTACGTGGATGGTCGCCATCGCGGTGAGACCCCTCTGCAGCGCCTCGAGCTGGAAGCGGGAACGCACCACGTGCGCCTCGTGAACCGCCGCCACGCGATCAGCAAGAGCTTCACCGTGCGCATCCGTCCCGGGGCGACCACCACGCGCGTGGTGAATCTCCGCTGACCATTGACAGCGGAACCATGGACACGCGACGAGGGGCGCCTTGACCCCTCCGTCGGGGGCAGGGATAATTCAAGGCGCAGTTTGAATGTTCGGATAACTAACCGTGACCAAGCACCGCGCCTTCAAGGACGCCGTCTACGAGCAGCTCGGTCGGGTCGGCCGGGCGGTGGGGAGTCCGCGCCGCATCGAGCTCCTCGAGCTCCTCTGCCAGGCCCCTCGGACCGTGGAGGTGCTAGCCGAACTGACGGGACAGAGCGTGGCCAACACCTCGCACCACCTGCAGGGGCTGCGGCGCGCGCAGCTCGTCGAAGCCGAGCGGGCGGGGCTCTACGTCACCTATCGCGTTGCCGACGAGGAGGTCTGCCGCTTCGTGGTGGCCCTCCGGCAGCTCGCCGACGCCCGCCTCGCCGAGCTCGAGCAGGTGACGCGCCAGTTCCTCACCGCCGAGGATCTCGAGGAGACCGATCTGAAGCAGGCCCTCTCTCGCGCGCGCCGCGGTGAGGTCCTGCTGCTCGACGTCAGGCCGGCCGAGGAGTACCGCGCCGGTCACCTCCCGGGGGCGCTTTCGCTGCCGCTGGCCGAGCTCCAGGCCCGCCTCGCGGAGCTTCCGCGCAAGACGCCTATCCTGGCCGATTGCCGGGGACGCTACTGCGTGCTGGCCGTGGAGGCGGTGCGCAAGCTCCGACGACAGGGCTATCAGGCGGTGCGACTCGCCGAGGGCGTGCCGGACTTTCGCGCGCGCGGCCTCGCGCTGCGCAGCGGCGCCGAGCCTTGATCTGGCGCCCTTGACACGGATCATGGCGAGCGCCACCTCCGCACGCTAACCCTCTTTTCCCCTGGCGCTGCTCCGGAGCGCGGCTATGCTCCGGACCCCACAAGGAGTGAACCCGTGAAGATCACCGATGCCCTGCTTGGCGAGCACGGAGTGCTCTACGTCCTCTTCGACCACGCCGAGGAAAACCTCGCAAAGACCACCACGACCGACGACGTGGTGCGGCTGACCGGCGCCTTCATCGAATCGCTCATCACGCACGCCAAGATCGAGGAGGAGTACCTCTTCCCGGCCATGGAGCAGAAGATGGGGCCCATGGGCCCGCTGGCCGTGATGCGGGCGGAGCACGAGGAGATCGAGGGCACCCTCGTTCGCCTCCCGTCCCTCGGCGACGCGAAGTCCATGGTGGACGCCGCCCGGCACGCTATCGCGGTCGCACGCGACCACTTCATCAAGGAGGAGCAGGTCCTCTTCCCGATGGCCGAGAACGTGCTCGGCGAGAGCGCGCTCCTCGACCTCGGCCGCGTCTGGGCCGACAAGCGCCGCGTCGCGATTCGGTAGCGCGAAGCTGGCCTGTGCCCCATCGCCCCGCCCCGCGCTTGATCTGCCGCGGCGCAGGGGTAGAATGCCCGCGGTCGTAGCTTCCACCCCGTTTTCCGACGGAGGGCGCACGTGAGTCTCGAGCGAAGCGACTGGATCATTCGAACGCTGAAGGAGCAGGACCTGCCGCGGCTGGTGAAGATCGACCACCAGATCACCGGCCGCAGCCGCCAGCTCTGGTACGAAGGTAAGCTCCGGCGCGCGCTCCGGGACACCGACGTGCAGATCTCCCTCGGCGCCGAGCGGGACGGAGTCCTGGCCGGGGCGCTCCTGGCCTCGCTGCACTACGGCGAGTTCGGCGTTCCCGAGCCGGTGGCGGTCCTGGACACGATGCTCGTGGACCGCTCGTTCGCACGGCAGGGGGTGGCGAGCGCGCTCCTCGAACAGCTCGTGAAGAACCTGCGCGGCCTGCGCATCGAGCAGGTCCGCACCGAGGTGGCCTGGGATCAGCAGGAGCTCCTGAGCTTCTTCAAAGACGCGGGTTTCGCGCCGCTGCCGCGGCTCGTCCTCTCCCTCGACGTGAACCGCTTCTCCGAGCGTCCGCCGAAGGGCGAGTAGCCAGCGCCGCCGCCATGTCCCAGCCGACGTCCGACGCCACCTCTCGCGCAGCGACGCGCACGATCGTCGAGCTGCGGGTCAACGGGCGCCCGATGAGCGTGCTCGTGGCCACGCACCGCACGCTGCTCGAGCTCCTGCGCGAGGACCTGGGGCTGACCGGCACCAAGCACGCCTGCGAGCTCGGGGAGTGCGGGGCCTGCACGGTGCTCCTCGACGGCACGCCGGTGCTCTCGTGTCTCACGCTGGCCGTGGCCTGCGCCGGCCGCGAGGTCACGACGGTGGAGGGGCTGGCCCATGGCCCCACGCTCCACCCGCTGCAAGAGGCCTTCGCCGAGCTCGGCGCCGCGCAGTGCGGCTTCTGCACCCCGGGCACCCTGATGACGGCGCGCGCGCTCCTCGAGGAGAACCCGAGCCCCACGCGGCAGGCCATCGCCGAGGCGCTCTCGGGGAACCTCTGCCGCTGCACGGGCTACGCGAAGATCCACGAGGCTGTGGAGCTCGCCGCCCGCCGCTCCACGGAGAAGTGATGCCCCCGGAACGGCACGTCGGAAAACCCGGCCGCAAGGTGGACGCGACGGACAAGGTGCTCGGCCGCACGCGCTACACGGCCGACCTGAGCCTGCCGCGCATGCTCGCCTGCAAGCTCCTGCGGAGCCCCGAGCCGCACGCCGTGCTCGAAGGCGTGGACGCGAGCGCGGCCCTGGCCATGCCGGGGGTCGTGGCCGTGCTGACGGGTCAGGACCTGCCCATCCCCTTCGGTCTCTTTCCGATCAGCATGGACGAGCACGCGCTCTGCACCGACCGCGTGCGCTTCGTCGGGGATCCGATCGCGGCCGTGCTCGCCGAGGACGAGGAGCTCGCCGAGGCCGGCGCGCGCGCCTTGCGCCCGACGCTGCGGCCGCTCCCCCCGGTGCGCTCGATCGAAGAGGCCGTCGCCCCCACCGAGCACAAGATCCACGACTACGTCCCGGTGGCCAACATCCACCGGCTCGCGGCGATGGAGTTCGGGGACATCGAGCAAGCCCTGGCCGGCTCGTCGCACGTGCGCGAGGACCTCTTCTTCTACGGCGGCAACACGCACCTCGCGCTGGAGGAGCACGCGGCGCTCGCCGAATGGTCTCCCGACGGACGGCTCACGGTCTGGGCCTCGACGCAGACCCCGCACTACCTGCACCGCGCGCTCGTGCGGGTGCTCGAGCTCCCCTTCGCCCGCATCCGCGTCATCGCCCCTCCGACGGGGGGCGGCTTCGGCGGCAAGACCGAGCCCTTCGGCCACGAGCTGGTGGTGGCGAAGGCGGCGATGCTCACGGGGCGGCCGGTGAAGATCGTGCTCACCCGCGAGGAGGTCTTCGCCTGCCACCGCGGGCGGCACCCGACGCTGCTCTCGATGCGCACCGGCGTGGACGCCGAGGGGCGCATCCAGGGGATCCACGTGCGTACGATCCTGGACGGCGGGGCCTACGGCTCCTACGGCGTGGCGAGCACCTACTACACGGGCGCGCTCCAGACCGTGACCTATCAGGTGCCGCGCTATCGCTTCGACGGCGCGCGGGTCTTCACCAACAAGGCGCCCTGCGGGCCGAAGCGCGGCCACGGCACGCCGCAAGGGCGCTTCGCGCTCGAGGTGCAGCTCGACAAGCTGGCCGAGGAGCTCTCGCTCTGCCCGGCCGAGCTCCGCCGCCGGCAGCTCGCCCCCGCCGGCAGCACCACCGCCAACTTCCTCCAGATCGGCTCCATGGGCCTCGGACCCTGCCTGGAGGCGGTCTACGCGGCGAGCGGCTTTCGCGACAAGCACGGCCAGCTCCCCTTCGGCCGCGGGGTGGGGATCGCCTGCTCGAGCTACCTGAGCGGCGCGGGGCGCGCGATCTACCGGAACGACCTGCCGCACTCGGGAGCCAGCCTGAAGCTGGACCGCGGGGGCGGAGTGACCGTCTACTGCGGCACCACCGAGGTGGGCCAGGGCTCGGAGACGGTGCTCGCCACCATCGCGGCCGAGGTGCTCGGCGTGAGCCCCTTCGACGTGCGCACGGTGACGGGAGACACGGACCTGACCCCCGTGGACCTCGGCAGCTACTCGAGCCGCGTGACGGTGATGGCAGGCCGCGCGGTCCTGCAGGCCGCCGAGCGCGCGCAGGAGCTCCTGCGGCACGCGGTGGCCGAGAAGGTCCAGGTCGCGCCCGAGGCGCTCGTCTTCGCCGACGGGCGCGTGTTCGACGCGGAGAGCCCTGAACGGGGCGTGACCTTCTCCGAGGCGGTGCACCTGGCGGAGAAGACGCACGGCACGCTGGTCACGGCCGGCAGCTACGCCCCTCCCGAGACCCCCGGCACCTATCGCGGCGCCGGCGTCGGCCCCTCCCCCGCCTACAGCTACAGCGCGGCGGTGGTCGAGGTCACCGTGGATGCCGAGACGGGGATCGTGCGGCCGGTGCAGGTCTGGGTGGCCCACGACGTGGGCCGCTGCATCAACCGGCAGTCGGTCCTCGGCCAGGTAGAGGGCTCCGTCTACATGGGCCTCGGCGAGGCGCTGATGGAGGAGATGGCCTACCTGCCCAAGCGCGGGATGCTGCACCGGCGGCCGAGCCTCCTGCAATACAAGAGCCCGACCAGCGTGGACATGTGTCCCATCGAGACCTTCTTGATCGAGGAGCCCGACCCCGAGGGGCCGTACGGCGCCAAGGAGGTGGGCCAGGGACCGCTCCTGCCCATCCCGCCGGCGGTGGCCTGCGCGGTCTACGACGCGGTGGGCGTGCGCATCGACGAGGTGCCGATCACCGCGGAGAAGGTGCTCAAGGCGCTCACCGCAAAGCGCGCTGGCAAGGAGCCCCGCGTGGGCCCGAAGGCCATGCCCGCCGTCCCATGGCCCACGCCCGAGAAGGTGCCGCCCCCCTGGGAAGGGGGGGACGGCTCCGCGCTCCCTCGGCCGCCGAAGGAGAAGCGCTGATGCTCCGGCTGCCTCCCTTCGAATTCTGCGTGCCGACAAGCGCCGCCGAAGCGGTTGCGCTCAAGGCCGAGCTCGGCGAGAGCGCGAGCTACGTGGCCGGCGGGACAGACCTCTTCCCCAACATGAAGCGGCGGCAGCAGGAGCCCACGCGGCTCATCCCGGTCGGCGCGCTCCCCGAGCTCCGCGGCATCCGGCGTCTTCCGTCGGGAGAGCTCTTCGTGGGCGCCTCGGAGACGCTCGCGCAGGTCGCAGCGAGCCCGCTCGTGAAGGAGCACGCCCCCGCGCTGGCCCGCGCCGCCGGGCTCGTGGCCAGCCCGCTCCTGCGCAACATGGGGACCGTCGGCGGGAACCTGTGCCTCGACACCCGCTGCAACTACTACGATCAGAGCTACGAGTGGCGGCAGGCCCTCGGCTTCTGCATGAAGAAGGAGGGCGAGATCTGCTGGGTCGCCCCCTCGTCTCCGCGCTGCTGGGCCACCTCCTCGAGCGACACGGCCCCCGTGGCCGTGGCCCTCGGCGCCGAGCTCGACCTCCTCGGCCCCGACGGCGAGACGCGGATCCCCGCGGCGGGCTTCTACGCCGACGACGGGATGCGCCCCTTCACCAAGCATCCGGACGCCCTGCTCCTCGGGCTGCGTGTGCCGAGTCAGGCCGGCGCGCAGGCCACCTACCTGAAGGTGGCCCCGCGCGGGAGCATCGATTTCCCGGTATTGGGCGTAGCGGCCTATGTTAAACGCATAGCGCAAGACGCCCCTGTGACCGAGGCGCGTATCGTGCTCGGCGCGATTACCTCCTATCCGCTCCTCATCCCCGCGGCGGCCGCCGCCCTGGTCGGTAAGCCGCTATCCCCCGAGACCATCGCCCAGGCCGCCCAGGCCGCCGCCCTCGCCGCCCGCCCCCTCGAGAACCTCGACGAGCCGGCCTCCTGGCGCAAGAACGTGACCCAGGTCCACGTCCGACGGGCTCTCGAGGCGCTCGGGGCGTAGGCCCCCAGGTTTCCTTGACCTCTCGCCGCCTGCCGTTGATGCTCTCGGAGGGGGTAAGACGCGTTTGCACGATCCGGGTCGCACGCAACCTAACCGCTCGCCCCGCGTGGCTCTCACTGTACTCTGCCTGCTCGCCTCTACAGGGTGCACCCCCAACCCACCCCGGGATCCCCGTTTCCCCATCTACGTCGACCGACCCTTCACCGGGATGTCGAGCGCGGGCCCGCTGCAGCGGATCTACATCGTCAGTGGACCGCCGCCGGAGGCCGCGGCCGCGGCCGCCTACCTGCCCCCCTACCTCGAGCTGCTGAACCTCCGGTCGGGCGTGGTGACCCCCGTCACCGTCCACGCCGGTAGCACCGAGCCTGGGGTCAGCACGAGGTACCCCGTCGTTGTGGTGCCAAAGACGCCGCTGCCGGCGAACGAGGAGTACGGCCTGCGGCTGCTGCCGAACCCGCGCTACGTTCGCCCCGTCGGCGATGCCTCTCGGGAGGAGCTGGCGCAGTTCTTCGTAGGGTCGAGGCCACGCGCCCACTTCGTCCGGGGAGGTCATTACCCCGGTCTCCCCTTTCTCCAGGACGCTTCGCTGAGCCTGAGCTTCTCGGAGGGCATGTCCCTCACGGGCCTCAATGCGCCCGGAACGTTCTCGCTGCGGGACGTCCAGACCGGCGAGGTCACGGAGCTCCACGCGCTGGATCCCCGCGACGGTGACAACGCCGTCGTCCTGCCCCTCGGCCCGAAGGAGCGGTGGCACGCAGACCACCGATACGTCCTCCGGGCCTCCCGAAATGCCACCTCGACGGCGGGCGCGCCGCTCGATGGCAAGCTGACCTGGCCGGGTGCGGCGGAGGACTTCGAGTTCGCCCTGCCCTCCAGCTTCCCGGCGGTCATCTACGAGTCTCTATCGGGCGCGTTCACCTATTGGTGTGACGAGCAGAGGTGGTGGACGGGTAACGGCCCCGCCGCCATTCCCCCCCGCTGCCGTTTCGAGAGCCGCGAATGAGCTATCTCAGAGCAGTTGCGATTCTCTTTGGCCTCTCCGCCTGCGGCAGTAGCCCCGGCGGCTCGACCCCCGGCTCGGGGAAGGTCCTCCTCGGCTCGTGGACCCCTCGCCCCGGCGCCTCGAGCCAGACCCACGACACGGCCATCTTCGTCACGATCGGCAACGACACGGGGCTCGCCAGCGTCGCCACGGAGGCCGCATCGACGCTCGGCCAGCACTTCGAGCTCTGGGATCTGACGAACGGCCAGCTCGTGACGACGACCCGTGATGCCGGCTCCCCGAACGGCGACCCACGAAACACCATGCTGCGCCTGCGGGCCGCGAGCCCCCTCCGCGACGGTCACGAGTACGGCCTGCGCCTCCTGCCGCACCCCAGCTACGAGGTGCTTGGGGTGCCGAATGGGGAGCTGACCCACTTCTACGTGGGCCCCCGTCCGCGCGTCCGGGAGATCGTCCTCAAGTCGTCTGGAGGCGCGAGCTCGCCGAAGGGCCCTGGACCCGCGCGAACCACTCTCGCGGTCGAATTCTCGGAAAGCGTGGAGAGCAGGTCCCTCAGCGGCGCGCTCACGCTCACCAACCTCGCCACCGGCCAGAGCCTCACGCCTCCACTGCTGCTCGGCGGGGGGAGCGTGGGCTCCGTCGGCCTGGACCTGCACAGCCTGCCCATCTGGAACCCGAGCCAGCGGCTGCGCCTGACGCTGGCGAACTCCATCTCCGGCGCTTCGGGCAACGCCCTCGACGGCAAGAACCAGATGCCGGGCGGCTCACCCGCCGACTTCGAGCTGATCTTCGAGCCCTCCGAGCTCGAGAAGGTCACCCCCGGCCGCGACGCGCTCGTCACCTATGCATGCGGCTACAGCACCTCCTGGGGCGCAGGGCCGACGCCAACCCTACCCCGCCCTAGCTGCGCGGCGCTGACCGTACGCGAGCTCTGATTCGCGCAGTCGACTACGGAAACAGCCAGTCCGTGAAGGCGAGGCTCCGGCCCATCGCGGCGGGCTGCGTCGGCAACGTGGTGCCGTAGAAGTGGTTCGTCACCCAGGGGATGTGCCGCTGCACGGAGCCGTTCGCGCTCGACGGGAGCTGCTTCTCGCGGAGCAACCACTGCATGCCGCGCCGGAGCGCGTCCCCCGACCAGCCGAAGGCCGGGTAGCCTGCCCCCTGGAGTAGCAGCGCCGCGAGGTGCAGCGCGCCGAGAGATTCGTACGTGTACCCGATGCCGGTGGCGTCCCAGCTCGGATAGGCGCCCGCCGACCGAGCGATGTCCTCGACGACGAGGCCATCGTAGCCGGGGCCGCAGCTCGCCGGGTTGATGGGCTTCCACCCGCCCACCGTGGCAGCGTAGGGGCAGGCCCAGCTCGCGGCGAAGCCGGCCGTCACCTGGAAGCCGGCCCCGGCCGCGGGGGTGACGCCCGGCGGGTAAGCAGGATACGCCGCGCTGTCCCCGAGAAACCCGCGCACGACCAGCGCGGCGCGGGAAACGTCGCTCGCATCGCCTCGATAGCGGCTCACCGCGATGCGGGCCGCAGCGCAGTGCGCGCCCCAGTTGGACGCCGAGTTCTCATGCGTCTGCGAGATGCTCTTCCAGCGGCCGTGCGTGCCGATGGTCTTCGTCAGCATCGTCTTCAGCCACGCGTCGAAGCTGACCCCGGTCCACCCGGGTCGGCTCCCCGTGAGCGTTCCGTTGAAGTCGATGAGGTCGGCGGCCATGACCCACGCCGCGAGCTGGCGACAGGTGGCCAGGAGTGCATCCCCCGAGGCGGTGCCGTCGGTGCTCGCCGCTTGCTCCGAGCCGATGACGTGTCGGAGCGCGTCCTCCACGGCCTTGCGGTAGGTGGCCTTCGCGCCGCTCCAGGCGCTGGCGTACACGAGCGCCGCGCCGAGGTACTTCGGCGCCACGACGGCGTAGTTCGGCAGCCACGGCGAGCTCGCGCTGGTGGCGTTCAGAGGGGTGGAGACAGCCTCGTCGGCGCGCGCCCGGAGGTACGTCCACGCATCGCCCGAGGTGGGCAGGGTCAAGAGCCGGGCCTTGGTCAGGAGGAGGTACTTGCCCGACGCGACGGAGCCGTCCTTGCCGGCGACGAGCGCGTCGGAGCCCGCCGAGCGCAGATCGCTCGCGGCCGGTCCTCGGTCGCGTCCTCCGCGCCCCGTGTCTCGTCCCGGGAACCCGCCATCGGGCCCCGGCAGGGCGCCATCTCGCTGCGCCAGCCCGTCGACCGCCGCCAGGTCGCGACCGAGCCCCGGGCCGTCCGTCCCGCGCGCATCCGCCGCGCCGCCCGTCGCGTCGGCGCCTCCCCGGCTCGGGCCGCTCGTACATGCTCCGGCCAGGAGCGCGGCGATCACATAGAGGGCGCGTTTCGCCATGCAGGTCGCTCCTCGCATCGTCTTCGGGCTGAAGATCGACGGATCGACTATAGGGACGGCCGAGTCGTGGCGCAATCAAGGCGCTCCCGCGAGAACAGGCGGACGGCGGGACCTCGCTTCCCCCTGGGCCCGCCGAGTGCCTGCGCCACTATCTGTACGCGCAGCGTTGTCGGAGCGACAAACCGGACGAATAGTTCCGGCCACGGAGGGACATCCCATGCGCATGACGAAAAGCGACCTACCCGTAGTAATGGAGATCCCGGGTGCCGTCCTCCGCCTGAAGGGCGGCTTCGGGGAGGCGGCGGGGCTGGGCAAGATCAGCGGCGAGTACTTCTCGCTCTCGGCCGGCGTGGACACCACACCGCTGTTTCAGGGCCTGAAGGGAAACCAGTGTCAGGTGCCGCACTGGGGCTACGTCCTGCGGGGCGAGCTCACCACGACCAGCGCGACCGGGGAGGAGGAGACCGTCAAGGCCAACGACCTCTTCTACTGGCCGCCCGGCCACAACGTGAAGGTCACGGCCGACGCCGAGATCGTGATGTTCAGCCCGGAGCACGAGCACACGAAGGTCATCGACCACATGCGGGAGAAGGTGAAGGCCCTGTAGCTCGGGCGGGGCGCAGGGCGTATCACCTGCGCCGCCTACGGCGTGAGCAGCGGCGTGGGGAAGGCGCTCAGCCGGATCGCGAGGCCCTCGGGGACGAGCGCGTTATGGAACTGGCGCTCGAAGGTAGCCCAGGGGACGTGGTCGTAGCGCGGGCTGTCGGGCCAGGGGTCCATCAGGTGCACGCCCACGGCATCCACCCCCTCGACGACGCGGAAGTGCCCGGAGTCCGGACTCACCCCGTCGAGAAGACCCCACACCACCGGAGTCTCTCCGAGGGCCAGCCAGCTCGCGAGCTGGTTGGTGAAGCCGTCGGTGCGGACGCCGCGTTCCACCTTGGCGTAGAGCCCGTGGTGCCGAGCCGCCGCGGCCAGCCCGTCCGCGTCGTTCCAGAGGAAGGTGGGGTGCGGCGCCGTTCGAGCGAGGAGCGGTTTGAGCGCGGCCGCGTACTGGGTGGCGAGCTGCACCACCTGCATCTCGTCGGGAAAGCGCAGCTCGAAGCCGGGGAGCCAGTAGCGCAGAGCCGCGGTGACGGCGCTCGGGCCACAGGTATTGCGGAGCACGGCGTTCTGCATGAAGGCCGGCACGCGCCGGGGCAACGCGATGCCCGCGCCGCGAAGGGGCGCTCGCGGGGCCCACGGCTCGGCGGCAGCGGGGCGCGTCAGCGTGGCGGCGCCCACGAAGGCCAGCGCCGCGAGAGCGCAGCGGCGACGGGTCGATGGGTACATGATGGGTCTCCTCCGGTCGGACGTGACTGTTTCGGGGGCGCTCGCGCCCCGTGGCCGCGCTGCGCGAGGACCGAGAGCAAGAGCCGTTCCTCGCCCGCCTCTACGCGGCAGTCGCAGGTTCGTCGCCAGGTTGCGCGTCGCGTGGACGCCACCGCCGCCTGCCCACCGCATCGAAAACGAGCCGAGCTGTCGCGCATTCGCGGAGGTGACGAGAGTTGCCGCCAGGCCTCCGGCTTTCGGAGCGCGTGTCGCAAAGGAAGTCGGCACGCCGTGACCGCCGAAACGTAAAGCATTGACACGACATACCTCGCGATTGGCCCGCCCGGTGCAGCCCTCGCGACCCCAGCATGAGCCTTTCACGACCCGCAGCGCGAGGCCTCCCCCACTCTCTTCGACGATGCGCCGCGCTCCTCGCCCTCCTCCTTTGCGGTGCATCCACTTCGGCCATCGCGCAACGCCTGGACGCGCGCGCTCCGATTCCGGCGTCGATCCAAGCGCTCTCCGCCGAGCTCGCGCCGCTGCAACGCGTGCTGCAGCAGGAGTTCGGCCACGCGCGCTTCTTCATCGGCGGCGGCAGCTCGCGTTCGATCCTGGACGCGCTCTACTTCGGTCGGCCGCTCGACGCACGTGACATCGACATCTTCGTGGTCGCGGACCGCAAGGTAACGCGCGCCTACGCCGCGAAGGTGGCCGAGCGCTGCCAGGCCGTGCGACCCGGAGCCCTCGCGATCAAGGACCTCGAGACCCGCCCGCGCGCGAACCCCGCGCTCCCGCCCCGCGAGGCGGCCCGCTACATCGCGGGCTATGGGTTCTTTCTCACGCAGCCCGACGGCAAGGTCTTCGACCTCTCCCTCTACCATTCGCCCGCGGACCTCGCGCTGAACGGCGCGCTGAGCGTGGACACGGTCATGATCCCGCTCCCGCCGGAACGGACGCTCGTCGGCGCCGTCGACGCGATGCGGGGGCGGCCCTACGAGCGGCTCGTGCGCGACGGCACGGTGGTCGACGCGTATCGGGGCTACGAGGCGTGGCAGACGCGCCGGCTCGAGCTCGTGCATCCCGCCGAGCTCCAGGCCAAGCCGCTGCTCTGGCTCCTGCGCCTCGCGCGCAGCTTCGGGCGGTCGGGCTACGACCGGCTGCCCTTCGAGATCGTGAACGCGATCCAGCGCGGCACCAAGCTCGCGCCCGCGCGGCTGAACGTGAAGGTCTTCACCCGCTACCTGACGCGGGTCCTCAACGATCCTCGGGCGGACGTGGAGCTGCAGATGCTCAAGGATGCGCGCGTGCTGGAGGGGCACGCCGGCATCCGACGGCTCCTCGGCTCCCCCGCAAAGTGGGAGGTTCCCACCTTGCGGAGCCGTCTCGAAGCGCTCGCCGTGGCGAAGGTCGACCGCGCGTGGAGCAAGGCCGCGCG
The DNA here is from genome assembly GCA_020848905.1 of Deltaproteobacteria bacterium. Classification (NCBI taxonomy): domain Bacteria; kingdom Pseudomonadati; phylum Myxococcota; class Myxococcia; species Deltaproteobacteria bacterium. The sequence goes on along the minus strand of JADLHG010000018.1, from coordinate 180,348 downwards.
GCCTGCGCTGCCCCGGAGCCCGCTAATCGTCAACCGGAGATGAGGATGCTGCGAACCTTCGACGCGCGTCGTACACGACCCGTTCTTCTCGGGACCGCCTCGGTCATCTGCGCCCTCGCGCTCCTCGGCTCGCTCGCGCTGCCGCGCCGCGCGCAGGCCGGAGCGCCCGGGAGGCTGCGCATCGTGGCCTCGGTGGGTCCTACCTCGGGGACGGTGGAAGTCCTCCAACGCCTGCTCGTGCAGGGCGCGGACCTGTTCCGCTTCAACCTGGCCCACAAGGATCGACGGATCTCGCTGCGGGAGACGCAGGCGGCCCGTGCAGCCGTGGCCCGCGTCGGACGCCAGGACGTCGCGCTCCTCTTCGACCTGCCGGGAGGCAAGCTGCGCACCGGCCCCGCGCCCGCAGGCGGCGAGCTGACGCTCCGCGAGGGGGACGCCTTCGCGCTGACCTTCGGGGGCCGCGCCGGCGCCACGACCCGCGACGGCGCCTCGGTGGACTACGCGCGCCTCGACCGCTACGCCCAGGTGGGCGGACGGGTCCTGCTCCACCAGGGCAAGCTCGAGCTGGAGATCACCGCGGTCGCGCCGGGCCGGATCGAGACCCGCGTCGTGCGCGGCGGCGTGCTGCGCGGCCACGCCACCGTGAACCTCGTGGGCCAGGACCCGCGCTTTCCGGCCATGACGGCCCAGGACCGGCGCAAGCTGAAGATCGCGGTGGAGTGCGGGGCGGACCTCGTCGGTGTGTCGATGGTCCAGACCCCGTCGCAGATGCGCGCGGTCCGCCGAGCGCTCGTCCGCCTCGGCGCTCCCCGGGTGCGGCTGGTCTCGAAGATCGAGACCCTCTCGGCCCTCGAGCACCTCGAGGCGATCGTGGACGAATCGGACCTCGTCATGATCGCTCGCGGCGACCTCGCCACCGCGGTCGGCACCAAGGAGGCGCTCACGGCGGCCGAGCGGCGCATCGCGGAGGTCTGCCGCCGCAAGGGCAAGGCCTTCTTCGACGCCACGGGCTTCGAAGGCCCCGACGCTGCCGCCGAGGTAGCGCGCGCGCGGGCCCTGGGATCGAGCTACATCATCCTCAAGAACACCGCCATCGACGCCGACCCAGCGAGCCTGGTGAGCCGCCTGAGAGCCCTCCTGACGCGAAAGTAACGACCCGCCGACCGGCGCCGCGTTGCTGGGAGCCGAGTCGCCGGATCGGGGTCCCCGCGAGAACCCATTCGTAGCGGCGAGGCTACGCTGCGCGGTGCGGCGCCGCGCGAAACCCTCGGAACCGCGTGCGCCCCACGACGGTACGGGGAGTGCAACGCTCACGCTCTAAGACACCCTTCTGAAGCATGACCCGCGTGATCGCTGCGACCAGGAGCACGACATGATCCGCTCGGCTTGCGTCCCGTCCATCTGCTATCTCGCGGCGCTGCTGCTGGCGAGCTGCGAAGGGACCATGCCGCGGCGCGAGGCCTCCGAGGCCGGCCTGGCAGCGGATGCGGGCGGCGCCGGCACGGACGACGCGGGCGGAGGAACCGGCGGAGGAGCGGGACCGGGCGGCTCCGGCCCGGGGGCCGTCGCTGACGGAGGCGGCGCTTTGCCGACGGGCGATGGGCGAAGCGCAACGGACGGGAGCGGCGCGCCGAGCGGCAAGAAAGACGCCCGCGCCTCCTCGGGGCGGCTGGACGGCGGCACCGGCGGCACCGGCGGCAACACCATCTCGGGGACCGTGAAGGGCAAGAGCTTCGCGTCGGTGGGGAGCGCCTCGTGGATCAACGTCACCCCCGACCCGACCGACCCGACCTCGCGCCCGACGCAGATCTACATCTCGGAGGCGGCGCTCAGCTGCGGCGCGATCAGCGTGCCCCTCTGGGACAAGGTCCCCGGGGTGACGCAGCTCCTGGAGGTGGTCCTCGCCAGTCCGAGCGTGAAGACCTTCACCATCGGCAAGGACGCGGACGCGAACTATCTCGCCGGCGCCACGAGCGCCTACAACCCCACCGCCACGGGTGGAAGCGTGACCGTCACCGCCGTGAACCCATCGCAGAACATCAAGGGCACCTTCGACCTGAACGTGGGCGGAGGCCGTCTGCAGGGGAGCTTCGACGCGCCGTTCTGCGCCACGGGGCTCGAACCGTGACGCGAGCGACTCACGATGAAGGAGCGTCGATGGCATTGCGCGGTCTGGTGAGCTGGATGGTGGTCGGCTTGGCAGGAGCGGCGGGACTCGGGTGCAGCCCCTCGAGCCCCGCCCCGGCGTCGGTCTCCGACGGGGGAGTGACGGGCCCCGCGCGGACCGACGCGGGCGGCGACCCGGCTACCGGGTGCGCGGCCGCGAAGCTGCCGGGGGCGCCGAGCTACGACCCGCTCATCGTGGCGGCGAACTTCTCGGCCACCATCGACAACCCGTACCTGCCGCTCACGCCGGGCACCGTCTTCTCGTGGCGCGAGACGACGGGCCAGACGGGCGAGATCACCGTCACCTCGGAGACCAGGACCATTCTCGGGGTGCCCTGCCGCGTGGTCCACGACGTGGCCCGGGCCGCCAACGGAGAGGTGATCGAGGATACCTGGGACTGGTACGCGCAGGACAAGGAGGGCAACGTCTGGTACTTCGGTGAGGACACCAAGGCCTTCCAGAATGGCAAGGCCATCTCCACGCTGGGCTCGTGGGAAGCCGGCGTGGATTGCGCCAAGGCCGGCATCGTGATGAAGGCCAGGCCACAGGTGGGCGACAGCTACCGCCAGGAGTACCGCGCCGGGATCGCCGAGGATCGCGCGGAGGTGGTGAGCCTCGACGAGCGCGTGACGGTGCCCTACGGGGCCTTCGAACACTGCCTGATGACGAAGGACTACACGGACCTCGAACCGGGCAAGTACGAGCATAAGTTCTATTGCGCCGGGGTGGGACAGGTCGCGGCCGAGGAGATCGTCGCCGTCAAGAAAGGGGACCGCGAGGAGCTGGTCTCGGTGGTGAAACCCTAGGCGGCGTTCCGACCGCGCTCGGCCTCGGTTTGACCCGGTCCACGCGCGGTGCTTCACTGAACCTATCACTCCGCGCAGCCACATAGCCCCGAGCCCGCCGCGACCACGGTGGTCCCTTGTGGTGCTGCTCTGGCTGGTGGGCTGCCCCGGCAGTACGGAGATCCTGCCGCCCCAGGCCTTCCCCGAGGCGAGCATCGCGTACGGCGACAGCCGCCCGCCGCGACCCGGCGACGATGCGCAGCCGGACGCGCCACACGATGGAACCGCCCTCGGAGACGGCGCCAGTCGGACCGACGGTGCGCCCGCCGACGGACGCCGCCCCGATGCGCGCGCCCGCGACGCGCGGCTCCCGGATGCCCGCCCCCCGGACACGCGGCCCGATCCCTGCGCTCCCGGCGCGCCCTGTACCGCGGGTCAAACGGAGGAAGGCGCTCCCCAGGGCTGCGGCCGGTGCGGAACGCAGCGCCCGAAGCGGCAATGCAGCGCGACCTGCACCTGGGGAGCCTGGGCGCCCGGCACCTGCGGTGGCGAAGGGCCCTGCGACCCCGGGGACACGAGGACGACCGGGTGCGACACCTGTGCGCGGAAGGTCTGCGGTCAGAATTGCCAGTGGGGGGGATGCACGCTCAAGCCCGGCGCGCAGTGCGAGTGGCGCGCGGGAGCCCACTTCCGCTGCTGCGCGGCCGACCGCTGGGAGTACTGCCTCCCCTCGTGCGTATGGAGCGGCAACTGCGCCTACTGCGGCTCGAACTGTCCCGAGTGCTGACGGCCCGTGTCTGTGTCTAGCGGGCCGCCTCGACGGTCGTTCCCGTCCAGCGCAGCGCGTCCACGCGCGGCCCCTCGAAGACGTGACCGCGCAGGGTCCCCCCAGCGCTCACGCGCGGCTCCTTTACGTTGACCCGCCACGGCCCGCCGCGCCCCATGGTGCTGAAGGTCGCGACGCTCTGGATCCCTCGCGGCAAGTTTCGATAGCAGGAAATGCTGGAGATGCTGCGCGGCCCGTCCACCCCGTGATCGAAGGCCACCGAGACGAAATCGAACGGCTGCCGTCCGAAGAGGCCGCCGCCCCCCTGCGGGCCCTTGAAGTCCACGTAGATCAACCCTCGCTCGAGCAGGCCGATGGAGAGCTCGGGACGCCAGCCGTTCCCGAGAGCCCGTTCGAACGCCCCGAGGGCCGGGCCCCGTCGGTCGTGACGGAAGTTGAACCCACGCTCGCCGGAGAGGAGCAGGTCTCCCGTCACTCCCGGCTGCCCCGGCTGCGGCAGGGTCACGAAACACGAATCGCGGCTTCCGTGGGTGTTCGCCGTGAGGCCGCTCTCGAGGAAGGGAGCCAGCACGGGATGCGCGCAGAGCTCTCGCAGGAGCCGCTGCACCTCATGAGGCGCCTGCTGCTCGTCGGCGCGGGCCACGCTCGCCCCACTCAAGGCCAGCAGTAACCCTGCCGCGCCAAACCAACCCCTCGGTCGACGTCGCATGACACGATCTCCTTTCACGCAGGGCTCCTCGGCCACGCCCGACCGGGCGGGACGGGGTCCCCTCGAGCCGCTCCACCTCGGCGGCGTGCCGTCCGACTTAGCAACTGCCAGACCAACGAGCGTTGCTTCCCCGCCCGGGCGCAAGCTGTGTGATTGCACGGCACTTGCGGCGTCCCCGCCCGCCTCGGGCAGGATTCCTCTGACCGATACCGAGAGGGTGGCTAGCCGCGCCGCGGACGCCGAATCGGCCGGAGGCGCCGGCAGACCAGCAAGACGCCCAGCCCCACGAGAAGCGCCAGACCGTCGATGCCGGCGTCGTCCGAGGAAGACATGCTGCAGCGCCCGCCGCGCGCTTCGTCAGCGTGGAGGCCGTCCGCCCTTCCCTGCACCTCGGCGTCGCCTCCCCGTAGGCCGTCCGCGGGGCCGGACGCGTCGAGCGCCCCTCGCGCGTCCGGAGCAGCCCCGTCCGCACCACCGTCGCCGAGGCCTCCTCCGTCGCGCGTCGCCCCCCCGTCGGGCACGTCGCTACAGCTCGCCGGAATCGCACCCGTCGACGCCGCCACGACCCCCAGGTGATAGGCCACGAGTCGCTCCTGCCCGTCCGTGGGCGAGTTCTTGAGGCCCCCGAGCGCCAGCACCCAGAGCTTGCTCGAGCCCCCGCCGTCCAGATTGACGGCGTCCCAGGCGCCGTACTCGAGCGCGACGTGGCCGACCGAGGCCGCCCCCACGACCGTGTAGCCCTGCGCTCCGACGGGGACGTTGCGCCCCTGCGTGACGAAGACGAACGCGTATCGGCGATCTCGCGACAGTCCGATCACCGTGCGCGGATGGCGCGCGAAGAGCCCCGCGTCGGTCGACGTGCTGCTCGCCGGCACCACGCCGCCACGCACCGCCCACTCGGAGCCCGTGAAGACGTCGGTGAAGCAGCGCGGTGCCGGCCCGTGGAGCAGGTTCAGCGAGTCGAAGGCATCCGCCAGCCCGTCCTGCCGCCGAAATCCTAGACTCGCCGTGAAGGTGGGCGGCTGATACCAGCGCACGGCGTTCTGCGCCACCACGCCCGCCCCGACGAGCAGCCCCACGGGAGGCCCCTTGGCGGCATCCACGTAGAAGTTGGAGTTCGCCACGGCGAGCGCCGAGGTGGCCTTGGCGAACGCGGCCGCCGAACGCTGTAGCACCTTCGACGGATCGGTCTGCACGATCCGCAGCCGCGCGAGGTCGACGCGGAGGACGTGCACGGGACCTCCCTTGAACTTCCCGGGGAGCACCTCGTAGTCGAGGCCGGGAACCACGGGAGCCGCGAACGCGGAGCGCGCGACCAGGACCAACACGAGAAGTAGCGGGAGACGATGCACCGGAGCCGACCCCCTTGCACGAGGACCCTTCGCCGCCGCGCAGAGGGAGCTCGAGCCTCCCTGTGCGCGGCGGATTCACGAGAAGCAGGGCACGTGCCACCGGGCGCACGTCGAACCTCGCGCACCTACGCGCCATCGCAACCGCCTGTCCGCGGCCTTCGACCACGCCGGTCGCCACCTCGCAACGATCCAAGCTAGCCGCGCCCGCGGAGAGGGGTCGGGTGGACCGGGAAGGTTGTCCTCCCCGGTCCACCACGGCGTCGGCCCCCACGACGAGTTGTTTTCGGAGCTCCATCACGCGGCCCGCGCACTCGCCCGCCGTCCTCTCGAAGCTCAGCGTCCTGGGACTCCGTCTGTGCGCAGCCGCCCTCGAAGCTTCCAGCCCGTCTGCAGGAGCCAGGTTCGTGGCTCGCCGACCGTAGGCTCTCCCGAGGGCGGCACCGGCGCGACGTCCTTCCAGCCGCCCACGAGATAAAGCGCCGAGGAGCACGGATCGAGCTCACGCCTGGGCACCCACTTGCCGCGCTCTGCGCAGTGTTTCCGTCGGTTCTGGAGCACATAGGCGACGGCGTGCCTGGTCTCGCTCGGCGTCTTCAAGATGCGCTGGTGGTAGCGGTCGGCGAAGACCCGGCCGTGGCGCCCGAGACGGTCGTTGAGTCGCCGGGCGAGGCGAATCGCCAGGCCCCTGAGCCCCTTCATGAGCACGTCCCGGTCTTTGGCCTCGGTGATGAGGTGCAGGTGGTTCTTCTCGATCGAGTAGTGCGCGAGATTGAGCCCGTGGCGGCCGAGTGCCGCCCGAAATGCGCCCTCGATCACCCGGAGCTGCGGCTTCGCGCGCAGGTTCGGGAGGTCTGACACGACCTTCATCGTCACGTGCACCGGAAACCGGCTCGCGAGCAGCGGTCGCGTCCGGTGCGGCAGTCCACTCCCCGGCTGCTTCTTACGCCCCGCGCCCTCGCGCTTCCCGCCCCACCCCGTCGCCTCCCGCAGTGGCAACGGGAGCTGCTTCGCAGAACCCGCCGGAACACGCGTGCCCGCAGACCTGTCACTACCCGAGGAGGATTTGCGTTTGCGTGCCGTCATGAATAGGGCCAATACTATTCGAACGCGGGTCTGGCGTCAAGGATGTCTGTGGTTGCACACACCAACAACAAAACCAAAACAACAGCCCCCACACGCGACCCCCCTCCCGCCGCACCGATCCACCCCGGCCGTCCGCAAGCGCCCACCGCCGCTCGCGCTCTCGCTCACCCCCCGCGCGTCGGCCCAACGCGCGCTTGCACGACGTCGCCCACTCCTCCCTGGCCAGTGTCACCATCTCCCCCGGCACCCTTGACCGACGGTCTGCGATCACACCTCCACGGGCCGGCCCGCTACCGGTCCCCCCGCCGTGCCGCTAGAATGACGCCATGCGCAGCCTGCTTCCCTGGGTCCTCGCCGCCGCCTCGGCCTGTCATACGGTGGCACCGTACGCGAACACGGACGCGAGCGGTCCTCGTGACGCAGCCGCGGACCGGGGCACCGTGCTCGACGGCACGGGGGACCGCGGGCCTCGCGACGCGGGCGACCTGGGGAGCCTTCCCGATGGCCGGCCTCGCGACGGGGCCACCGACCTCGTCCTTGCGCGCGACGCCCAGCCCCTGTGCGCACCGGGCTGCACCCTCGGCTGCACCTCGACGGGGAGCTGCCTCGCCGTGAGCAACGTGACCGCAGCGCAGCTCAGCGCCGTCTCGAGCTGCGGGGACCTGCGCCTCGACGCGCCGGCCCTCCTCGACACCACGACCTGCGAAGCAAAGCAGCTCACCGGCCCCTGCGGCGGCACGCACGGCAAGCTGCGCCTCGTGCAGAGCGGCGGCGGCCAGCCGGCCTGTCTCTGGGTCCTGCGCACCCTGACCGTGGACTCGCAGCTCAACGTGCGCGGCACGGCACCCCTCATCATCGTCGCCGACCGGGTCGAGATCACCTCGGGGAACGGCATCGACCTCACGGCCTCGCAGAGCACCGCCGGGGCCGGCGGCTACGCGGCGGGACTCGGGCCCGCGAGCGGCACGAGCTGCGGCTGCAGCATCGCCGCGAGCGATGACTGCGGAGGGGGTGGCGGCGGAAACGGTACGGCAGGGGGCTCCGGAGGGGCCGACATCAGTGCATGCGCCACCCCACCAACGGGAGGCGGAACCATCGCGAATCCGTTCTCGCCGCTCGTCGGTGGGAGCGGCGGCGCCTCCGGCGGAAACATCCACGCCACGGCCACGGCCGGCACAGGCGGCGGTGGGGGCGGCGCGATCCAGCTCAGCGCCCGCGAACGCCTGCGCCTGGACGGAAAGATCGTGGCTACCGGCGGCGGCGGCGGCGGGGCCACGGCCAACGACAGCTCCGCCGGAGGGGGCGGAGGCGGCGCGGGAGGCACGATCCTCCTCGAGAGCTTCGACGTCTCCGGCTCCGGGTGCCTCACCACCAAGGGGGGCGCCGGCGGCGGTGGAGTGCACGCCGATGCGGGTGACACCGAGTCGAGTCAGGCCGGCGAGGATGGTCCCGTGAACTGCAACGCGGACGCGGCCTCGGGAGGCAAGGGAGTGCGAGGCACGACGGGCGCCGTCACCGACGGAGGCGACGGGGCCACGCTCCTTCAGGACGGAGTCTCCGCTCTCGGCGTGGTCGCTCCGAGGGTGGGCGGCGCGGGGGCCGGTGGGGGCGGAGGGGGCATGGGGCAGGTCGGGCTGCGCTGCCCGAGCTGCGGGTCGATCAGCCTGAAGGTCGCGGGACGTCTCGTCCGCCTCCCCTGAGCCCGAGGAGGCGGACGGAGGTGGGACTACGCGTCGCGGGTTACCGCTGGTGCACGAGGCCGATGGCCCCGATGCGACCCGGGCCGTGGCACATCATGCACTGCTCGGTGTTCCCGGCCGCGAGGACCTGAGACCGCGGGGCGTAGAAGCTGCCACCGTGGGTCGTCATGTGCGTCCGCGCCACGGGGCTATCGTGGCAGGCCGAGCAGACACCCGTGAGCTGCGACATGACCAGGGTCGTGCCGGCGGCCTGCGTCGCGAGGCCGGTGGCTCCGGCGAAGGAGAAGCCCGCGCCGTAGTCCTTCAGGTTGTCCGCCACCACGTACGGTGCCAGCGTGTAGTAGGTGGAGTTCACGAGCGGGTCACTGTTGTACTTGCCCGTGGCCGTCGTGATGACCGTCCGGTTGGCCAGCGCCGTGAGGTTCGCCGACGCCGTCAGGTCGTAGGTGTTCGCCACGTGACAGACCTTGCAGTCGTTGAGCGGGCTCGGGAACTCGATCTCCCCGTAGCCGGGCCCCTTCTTGGTCGCGTGCCAGGTGAAGTGCTGCGTGCGCTTGCGGCCCGCGTGCACCGCGTGGATGAAGTACTCGGAGCCCGCCGACCACCCGGAGCTGGCGCGGTTCGGGGTGTGGCAGAAGGAGCACGTCGGACCGTCGTTACGCTGCCCGGCGTGGAAGGAGGGCGCCACACCGAGGGTTCCGTGGCAGTTCTTGCACTTCGCGTTGTCTACGATCGCGCGGCGGCCGGTGAAGCCCGTGGCCACCTTCCAGACGTTCGGCGGCGGCACGACGAGCCCGCCCTGCTTCTTGTCGGCCGTGTACGGATAGGCCGGAAGGTCGATCTGCGTGAGCGGCAGCGCCGTGCTGATGTTGTAGCTGTAGCCGAGGCCACCGGTCAGCATCGTGGCCTTCTCGGGGAGCTGCACGCCGGTGAGCTTGATCGTGTAGTAGCCGCTCGCGTCCGGGCCCGTGATGGTCCCGGCGGCGGTGCCGGTCGCGGTGCCGTTCCAGATGTTCTTGATGTAGCCGCTGGCCGAGGCGTTGAAATCGGCCGGCTTCTCGATGCCGTCCTGCGGCACGGCGAAGGCGAAGTAGACGCTCGGCGAACCCACGAAGCCCGCCATGAGCTCGGTGGTGGTGCCCGCCGCGTAGGTCTGGAAGACCACGTCCTTGCCGTCCTTCTTCAGCTTGAAGGTGATGGCGAGGCGCTTGTTGGGCTTGATGGTGTCGTCCGCCACCGCGTCCACGCTCTTCACGTCGTAGGTGATCACCGCCGCGCCCTTGGGCACGAAGCCCGTCGCCGCCACGTACGCGGCGTTGGTGTTGTTGCTACCGCCCGTCACGATCAGCCCGTTCTTGGGATCCGGCGGGATGACCGGCTCGTGCTTCGCCAGCACGGAGTCCGCCTTGTGGCAGCCGGCGCAGCCCGTGTCGTCCGCCTGGGCACCGCCCACGTGCTTGCACGGGACGGGCAGGCCGTTCGCGTCCACCGTCACCGGGTTGGTACAGGCCGGCTTCGTCGAGGCAGCGAAGTCCACGTAGTCGTGGCACGACCCGCAGGAAGCGATCGTCGGCCGGGTCTGGGCCTGGGCCCCCTGCGCCGCGCCCTTGTGGCAGGCGTCGCAGTTCCGGATGTCCTGCGGATAGGTCGCCGCGATGCCGTCGAAGATATTCGCCGGCTGCAGGTGCTCGCCGCGGTGAATCCGGTGCACGAAGGTGGCGGAGTTCGCCGCCGGGTTCGACTTCCGGTCCGGGTTGTGGCAGACGTTGCAGAAGAGCGCGTTGATCCGGCCACCGCCGTGGAAGGCGTTGCTGGTCGTCGTCTCCGGCTTGAACTTGCTGTGGCACTTGATGCAGCCGTCGTTCGAGACGATCTCGCGCGACAGCGGCGTGCCCTTCCCGCTCGGGATGAAGTAGTAGTCCTGGTTCGCCGCGAAGAAGGTGTTCGCGTTGGTCGGGAAGACGAGGTCAGTCTGGCGCGAGGCCTGGATCCAGACCACGTGCGTCTCGTCCAGCTTCGTCGCATCGTAGGCCACTTTCCGCGGCCCGGGCTCCGTGTCCGTGCTGGGGAAGGTATAGGTGTAGTCGCCGGCGCCGACGCCGTTCTCCTTGATCGTTCCGGCCGTCGTGGCCGTGGCGCTCGGAGCGTAGGCCGTGGGGTTCGGCGTGGGGTTGGTCGCCGAGTTGCTCTTGGTGTAGACGTTCAGGGGCAGGACGTTTCCGTCCTTGTCCTTGGTGAACCAGGCCAGCGCGAAGCGCGGCGCGATAGGCGTGTTCACCGAGAAGTTGCCGGCCATGTCCACCGGGAAGCCGCGATCGTCCTTGAGCAGGAAGCGCACCGTGATCGGGTCGCCCGCCTTGGTACTGACGGACTTGACCTCGATCTTCAGCCCCGTGCTGGGCGAGGTGATGCCCGTCGGCCCGGAGGCCGCGGCGCCGTTGCAGACGTAGGTCGTCTGCGCGGCCACGATCTCCGTCGGCTCGAGCGTGCCGTTGCCGTCGGCGTCCACGCCGGTCTCGATCTTGATGCCACCACCCGCGCAGTTCGTGCCCGCGGGCTCGGCGCTGGTCTTCACGAGCGCGCTCTTGCCTGCCGCCGTCCCGTTACAGACGTACGAGGTGGCGGCGGCCGTCACCTCTCCATCTTCTAGCGTGCCGTTGGCGTTGGCGTCGAGACCCACCTCGACCTTGATTCCCCCTCCGGGGCAGGTCTTGCTCGCCGGCTCGGTGGTGGTCCGGACCAAGGCGTTTCCACCCGGAGGACCTGCCTTTCCTTCCGAACCCGCCGGCCCCTCGCACCCCGTGAACAATAGCGCGACGCTCGATAGCGCCGCGCCCACCATCCAGCTTGATTTGCGGCTCATGTCGTTCCTCCTGGGAATCTGCAGTCAGGCTAGACCCCGAGGAGAATCGCGACGTGACATGAGGCCGGTGCCTACTTGACGTAGGTCAATTTTGCCCCCAGGTAATGGAACGCGGCGAGCTGATCCAGGCGATGCAACACGAAGTGCTCGGCCAGGTGCTGCGTCAGACCGTCGTAAACCACCACCGGGTAACGCACCCCTTGCGGATCGTAGGGGCTGACGATCCACTCGCCGGGGGACCCTACGAGCGGGATCCCGGTGACCTCCTGGCTGCGCACGACGCGCCCCGAAGGGCAGTGAAGCTCCGTGAATACCACCCCCGTGCGATCTCGCTTCACGAGGTGCGCGAAGAAGGTGTGCCCCTTCTCGTGCTCTTCGCCGTAATGCGCTCGCATCCGCGCGCCATCCGTCCCCGCGTAGGCCTGCTCGAGGACCCAGGAGGCCACCTGCAGCCGCGCCTGCGCGAGAGCCTGCGCGAGAGCCTGCCTCGCCACCTGCCCCAGGTTCCAGATCCGCACCTCGGGGCCCCCGAGGAACGTCCCTCGCACGACGCGCTCGGCGAGTAGCCGGCTGCCGCGTCGGAGGCGCAAGCGCAGCGTCGCGGTTCCGTGCGGCAAGAAGTTGCGCGTGTCGACGAAGCTCCCTCCGCCGAGGGTGGCCATCCCCTCCTCGTCCTGGTACTGCGCCGCGACGAGGTGCAAGAGCTCTGTCTCCAGGCTCAGCTCGCCGCGCGCGGGCGAGACCTCGGCGAAGAGCCCCGTCGACCGCAGGTGGAGCAGCAGGCTCTGGTGCAGCTCGGGGAGCAGCGTCGGCAGGAAGTGCCCCGGCCCGGTCAGGTGCGTTCCACGGCTCGCGCTCACGAAGGTGAGGCCGAGGAAGACGAAGTACTTCACGCGCGGACGATCCCCGTCGCGCTCGAGCTGCGGGCGAAGGTCCACGGGCGGCCGCACGTACAGGCTCGGCGGTCGCCCGACCGATGGCAGGCGCAGCGGCGCCGGAGCCGCGATGAGCATCGAATAGGGCTGCGTGCACGCGGCGAGGCCGAGCACGAGCAACGCGGCGGCAGTGCGGAACATCATGGCGCGCCTCCGATCGCCACACGAAAGGCCCGATCCCCGAGGAGCCCCGCCGAAACGGCCTGTCCGAGCCGCCGGAAGGGATCGTGGGCCCACGCGCTGCGAAACGCGACGCGGGGCCTTCCCCGCCAGAGCAGCTCGCCGCTCTCCCCCCGCAGCAGGCGCAGGTCGAGCTCCGCGATCAGCACGTCCCCACCGTGTACCTGCCGCGCGAGCCCGAAGGACTCGATGCTCCCCCGAAGCACGAGCAGGCCCGGCGGATACGGCGGCGATGGGAAGGGCGCGGGGGCGCCAGAGTCCAGGTACTCCTTCACCACGCGTGCTCCGCGCTCTCGCAGCCCCGCGTGCAGCTCGTCGAGCACCTTCGGCGCGAGCGCCCAGTAATAGAAGGTGCGGAGGAGCGGCGAGACCCGGTACTCCTCCTCGTTGTATTGGCCCCCCACGGGCTGCACGGTGTGGTCCTCGAGCGCTCCGAGCACGAGGAGCCGGGGCATGGCCGGCGCACGCACGGCGGAGTCCACGAAGGTCGGTACCTGCTCGAGGACGAAGTCCGGCTGCCCGTAGGGGCGCGCCGGAGTGGCGCAGGCCAGCGCCGTCGCGGCGCCGAGGATCCCGAGGCTCACGCGCAAGGCCGCTAAGCGCGCGGTCATAGCGGCGCCTCGCCGAGGGGCCGAAACGGCGCCAGCAGGAGCTCCTTGCGCGATCGAAGCAGCTCGTCGGAGCCCGGGTAAGGGGGCACCGGTTCGCCGGCGCGCTGGGGGACGCGCACCCCCGTGTACCCGCTGCTCGCCTGCGTGAGCGTGGTGGTCGTCGTGAACGCTCTGCCGCCGGAATGCGAGGTGCTGCTGCTCGTGGTGCTGCGCACGACGTGCCGGCGAAAGCCCGCCGCCACGAAGTACCAGTCCCGTCCCTCGGGGACCGGCGCCTCCGAAACGGGGGTGGTGCAGGCCCCGACCCCGAGCAACGCCGCCGCCGCCACGCCTCGTGTCCACGCTCGAACCATCGGCTTCCTCCCCGACGAACGTCGCCGCGAGCTGCATCTTTAGAGCCCGGCCATAGCCTGGTCAATGCGCACCCTGACAAGCTTGTCGCGTCTACGCCCCCGAGCCGCGAGGCCACGGCAGGGCTGTCACGCCATTTCCGCCCTTTGGCCGACGCAGTGGGACGGCACGTAGCTTGCCCTGTCAGTCTTCGGCCGCTACGGTCCGTGCCGTCCGAGCCACGGCCCTCGACCACCGAGCCGACAAAGGAGCCCTCCATGCGCCACCCCGTCTTCGCCCTGCTCGCCGCCCTGGCCACCGCGAACCTGACCATCGTGCCCGCCGCGACGGCCCGCGCCGAGCCCGCCATACCCGTCCACCCCACGACGGGGCTCGACCCGCAGCGCAGGCTCCTCGCGCTGCAGCAGCTCGACGATCAGATCGCCGACGCCCGCAGCCTGAAGCTGGGCGGCATGCTGCTCACCTTCCTCGGCATCGTGGCCACGGCGACCGGCGCCGGCCTGATGCCCGCCGCCTACGAGCATTCCAGCCAGAAGGCCTTTCAAGGCGCCGCGTGGGCCACCCTGATGGTGGGGCTCGCCTCCCTGCCGGTAGGTCTTCCGTTCTGGGTCATGGGGAGCAAGCGCGAGAAGGAGTACCGCGACCTGAAGACCCGCGTCATCCTGAGCGTGTCCCCGGGGCGCGAACGGCAGATCGTGCAAGTGGGATTCGCGTTCTAGAACGAAACTACTCGGCCCAGATCGAGGTCCCCTCGCCCCCCCAGCGGGCATAGAAATCCTGCAGCTGCGACCGCGTCAGCTCGAGCGGCCCGAGCTTCGAGAGCGGATCGGCCACGAGGTACTTCCCCGACGCGCGCAGCGCCAGGACCAGGATCGAGTGGCGCCCGTCGAAGGTGTACGCGTAGCCGGCCGTCGCGAACGCCTTCTGGTAGGCCGTGGAGGAGCCGCCTCCGCCATCGCCGGGCGTGCCCACGAGCACCACCAGCCGCCCCTTGCCGAGCTGCGCCTCGAGTCCCCCTTTGGCCATCGCCACGTACTTGAGGCCGAGCTTCTCCACGCCCGTGCGCACCTGGTCGAGCGTCGCCCCCCCGGAGTCGGAGGCCTTGCCCATCAGCTTGCGCACGCGGTCGATGCTCTCCTCCACGTCCAGGTCGGGCGGCTCCTTGCCGAGCGCCTTGACCGCGATGGCGAGGCTTGTGGGGGCACAGTTGCCGCTCGTGGAGGGCCCCGTCGGATTCCACACGCTGTGGAAGACCTGCCGCTTGAAGAAGGCCTTTGGATGCGCCAGCGCGACCTCGCGCATCTTCGTCCCGAGCGCGACGCCGACCAGGCGCGAGGTGGGCATCCAGCCCGTCTTGGTGAGGAACTTCACCTTCAGATAGCCGCCCGTCGCCGCAGCGTTCGCGTCCGCCGGCGCGACGATCGACCCCCGGAGCACGCTCCTCACCGTCGCTGCGTCGGCGCGCGCCTCGGAGCGCATCGGCGTGTCCCAGAGCACGAGGTACGAGGCGGGTCGGGCTGCGGCGTCGGCCCCGGCGCCACGTCCATCCAGAGACCCATCGCCGGCACCCTCGGGAAGCTCTCCCGCGTCGAGTCCCACGGAAGACCCGCCATCGGGTTCGAGCGGCGGATCCTCGGTGGCGAGGCTCTCGATCGGAGTCGATCCGGCGCACCCCCCGAACGATGCCAGGACCAGGACGAGCAGCAGAGCAAGACCTGGGACCCTTTCGGACTGCGTCCAGCGCCACATCTCCTTCACGATAACACCGTTGCGGCCCAGTTCGGCTACGCTTCCGCCATGCCTCACGCCTCCCTTCGCACGGTCCTCTTGATCTCCGTCGCTCTGCTGCTCGGGGCCCCGGCCTGCCGCTCGCCGCGCGGAGTGCGCTCGCCGCCAGCGGCCTCCGTCAGCCCGCCGCGGAATGAGCCTCGCATCTTCGACGTGCGCGCCCGCCGCTTCGTGGACGAACGCACGCTCCTCGCCGCGCTGGCGAAGGCCCGCTTCGTCCTGCTCGGCGAGCGGCACGATCACCCCGAGCACCACCGGCTGCAGGCGCGCATCCTGGCCGGCCTCGTCGCGAGCGGTCGCCGGCCATCGGTGGGCTGGGAGATGATCGAGGAGGAACGAGGCGACGCGCTGCGGGCGTACCTGCAGCGGCCCGACGCGTCGGCCCAGGGCCTCGGCCCCGCGCTCTCCTGGGAGCGTTCGGGCTGGCCCCCGTGGGGGATCTATCGACCGATCGCCGAGGTGGCGTTCGCCGCCCACCTGCCCCTCTTCGCGGCGGGCATGAGTCGCACCGCGCTGATGCGCCTGCACACCGCGGGGCCGCCGCCCGACGCCCTCCCCGCCTCGCAGCCGCACGCGGCGACCGACCTGCTCGGTCCCGAAGCGCGCGCCGAGCTGGCCGTCGAGATCAAGGAGGCCCACTGCGGACACGCGAGCGAGCGCCTCGTCCGGATGATGACGGCCATGCAGGCGGCGCGCGACCGGCACCTGGCCGAGCGGCTTCTCGCCCACGCCACCTCCCACGGCGCGGTCCTCATCGCCGGCAACGGGCACGTGCGGCGCGACCGGGGCGTCCCGCTACACCTCGCGCACCTGGGCCGCCGGCAGGCCACGGCCATCGCGGTGGGTATTCTCGAGGTGGACGCGCTGCCGGCCAGCTCCGATACGCGCCTCGAGCCGCTCCTTCAGCTCGCGCGCCCGTTCGACTTCGTCTGGTTCACCACGCGCCTCGACCGCGAGGATCCGTGCGTGAAGTTCAAGCGCGCGCTGGAGCGCATGAAGCGGCATCGGTAAGCGCCCGACGGCCGGCCCAGCACCAACCCTCGTCACGTCGCGGGCAGCAGCGTCGCCACCTGCTGCGCGTAGAAATCCACGAAGAGGCGCACCTTGGTCGGCAGGTGCTCCCGATGCGGGTAGACCAGGTAGAGCGCCGAGGGCTTCAGCTCGTACTCCTCGAGGAGCGGGCGCAGCCGGCGCGCACGCAGCTCGTCCGCCAGATAGAAGCTCGGCATGGCCGTAATCCCCGCCCCCGCCATCAGCGCCTCCCAGCCGGCGAGCCCCCCGTTCGTGGTGAAGCGCCCGTTCACGCGCACCGTCACGCGCCGCCCGTCGCGGTGGAAGACGAGGCGGCGCGGCGACGGGAGCAGGCTATAGATGAGCCAGTCGTGGCCCGCGAGGTCCTGGGGTTCCTTCGGCGTGCCCCGCCGCTTCAGGTACCCCGGCGTGGCGCAGACCACGTAGCGAATGGGCGCCACCTTGCGGGCCACCAGGCTGACGTCGGCCGTGAGCCCGATGCGGATCCCGACGTCGATCCCCTCCTCCACCAGGTTCAGGTAGTGGTCGTCGAGCAGGACGTCCACCTTCACCTCGGGATAGCGCGCCATGAACGCGAGGAGGGGCGGAACGATCAGCCGATGACCGATCACCGGGCCGGTCACGCGCAGCGTGCCCGTCGGCCGACTCTGGAGCTGGCGCACCGACTCGTCCGCCGCCCGCGCCTCGGCCAGAATGCGCGCGCAGGCCTCGTAGTAGCCGGCGCCCGCCTCGGTCAGGCGAAGCGTCCGCGTCGTGCGATGCAGGAGCCGCACGCCGAGCTGCGTCTCGAGCAGCGCGACCTGCCGGCTCACGGCGGATCGGGTGAGGCCCAGCTTCCGGGCCGCCTCGGAGAAGCCCCGGAGCTCCACCACCGTGCCGAAGATCCCCATGCGGCGAAGCTGGTCGATGGCCATTGTTGCGTTTCCTGCAACAGTCTTGTCCTGCCTCGAACCATTGTCAATGAGGCCTGTCGCCCGCATGGTTAGGGCAGGCAGAATCCAACCGACCAGGGAGCCAGGACCATGAGAACGCATCGAACCTCTCGCGCCACCCTCCTCACCGCGTGCGCCGCCGGCCTTCTCGCCACGCAGGCCCACGCCGCCGACAGCTATCAGCTCGACCCGTCGCACACGACGGTGCTCTTCCGCGCCACGCACTTCGACATCGGGGTGGTCTACGGCATGTTCCGGAACGTCACCGGCAAGTTCAGCCTCGACGAGAAGAAGCCGGCGGAGAGCTCGGTGACGATCGAGGTGGACGCCGACAGCGTCTACACCAACGAGAAGAAGCGCGACACGCACCTCAAGAGCCCCGACTTCCTGAACGTGAAGGTGAATCCGAAGATCACCTTCACCAGCACGAAGGTGAAGAAGGCGGGCAAGGGCTACGCCGTCACGGGTGACCTCGTGCTGGCGGGCGTGACCAAGTCCGTGACGGTCAAGCTGACCAAGCTCGGCCAGGGCAAGGACCCCTGGGGCAAGGAGCGCCTCGCCTTCGAGGGCACCTTCTCGGTCAAGCTGAGCGACTTCAAGGTCAAGGGGGTGCCCAAGGTGGTGGGGGACACGATCACGCTCACGCTCGCCACCGAGGGGATCAAGCAGTAGCCCCCCATCACGCGCGGAGGTCGCCATGCTCGGCCAGGCCTTTCTCGCGAGCGTCGTCGTTCCGGCCGTCGTCGCGGTTCTGGCCCTGCTCCTCGCCTGGCAGCCCTTCCGGCGCGACGAGAGGCCCCGCGGCGGGTGGGGCCTCCCGGCGGGCCTGGGCCTAGCCTATCTCGGCGCGAGCTACCTGGCCGGCGGCGGCCTGCTGGGTAGCTCGCCGAATCACCGCCTCGCGCTCGTCGTCGCGGCCGGCTCGGCCGTGGGGGTGCTCGAGGCGCTGGCGCCGACGCTCCCGCGGCTCGTGACCTGGGCGCTGCGTGTCGGCGGAAGCGCCGGGGCAGCCTGGTTTCTCCTCGTGCCGCTCGCCGCGCCGCAGAACTGGAGCAGAACGCACTTCGGCCTGTGGGTCGGCGCCGTCGCAGCGGCCATGCTGTTCGTCTGGCTGGTGGTCGCTCACCGCGCCTCGCGCGAGCCCGGAGGCTCTCTCGGCGCGGGGCTTCTGCTCCTCGGCGGCGTGGGGAGCGCGAGCGTGCTCCTCTCCGGCCTCACCTCCACCGCCCAGCTCCTCGGAGCTATCGCGACGGTGCTCGGGGTCGGGATGGTCGGTGCCTGGCGCTTTACCGCCCCCGAGACGCCACGGCTGCGCGGGATCGCCCCCGGCTTCGCTCTCGGTTTCGTCGGACACCTGGCCGTGGCGCTCGGGTACGGGGAGCTCCCCGCGGGCAGCTTCGCCCTCCTCGCGGTGGCTCCAGCCGCGCTGCTCGTGGGCGGACTCGCCGCGCCCAGACGCCTGCCGGTCGTCGTCGCGCTCGCCCTGCGGCTCGTCCTCGTAGCCGCTCCTGCCGGGTCCGCCGCGGGCCTGGCCGCGCTCCACTACTTCGGCGCGTCGGTGACCACCCCCGACGCCGGCGAGCCGAAGGGGAAGGCGCGCCCCGACCCGAGGAACCCGGACTACGACCCCGACTACGGCTACGAGTAGCCACGCGCGGCGCGCGATTCCACGACCGCAATTCCACGAACCCGTGGCCGGCGGATTGCCCGACCCGGTATACTGCGCGTCTCTCTACGGAGGCGCAGGTGAACCGCCGATCGACTCTCGCTCTCGCCGCACTCTTCGCGCTCGCATCCGTCGGGGCGGGCTGCACGAAGGACCAGGACCGCCCGGACGCCTCGGGCATCGCCTGGGACGCGCTCGGTCCCTCCTCGGACCTGGGCCCACGGCTGGACGGCCCCGGACGCGACGACGGCCGACGCGATCAGGGGACTCGCGATGCCGGTCGCCGGGATCTCGCGACGGGCGACGGCGGCGGGGTGAACAAGGCCAAGGACTGCGCCTCCACCTTCGGTGCCGTCCTGACCAACGCCTTCGGACGGCTGGACGGGACCGTGCTGGCCATCGTCACGCCCAGCGACCGCCAGTGCGCGCAGGTCAACTCGGACCATCTCATCCTGCAGGTCAAGATGAACGGTGCCGCCTACCGGATGGTGGTGAACGTGCGCTCCGACTGGGTCGGGGTCAGTCCCGACGTCCGCCTGCGCGAGCTCGGCGCCCCGCTGGTCGGCCCGGCCTGGTCCGAGGGCTGGCACACGGGGATCGCGCTCGACTACGCCACCACGCTGAACGTGCACAGCACCTCGGGGTTTTCGCCCTACGCGATGAACGCACTGATCCAGGAGCTCTCGAGCCGCATCACGCTCGGCGAGAAGGTCTCCGTCTACGCCCGGAGCTCGGGCGGCACGAAGGCCGACAGCGCCCACCTCATCCATCGAAACAAGGCCGGGGACAACGCGGACGGGGCCATCGTGCTCGGCGCCGCCACGGGCAGCCCGCGCTTCCTGCTCCTCCACTTCGAGAACCAGACCTTCTGAGACCGGGCCCTCCCTCCCGGGGGTGTTGCGCGGATCCGTGCAGTCCCCGGGCAAAGGCTGCGCGGATCCGTGCGCCCCGGCCCTCGAAGTAACCCGCTAACTGGGGACAACCACAGGACTTGATGGTATCGTGCGCGCGGTGATCACGTGGCACGGCGGTTGCTCTGAAAGCCCGCTAGGAGCCTCGCCCGGTGGTCGCGGGGAACACGCACGTAGCCGATTGAACAGCGGAGGAGACGCCATGAGTTCGTGGACGCGACTAGCAGCGGTGATGTTGATCGGGGTGCTTGCCGGAACCGGCTGCGAAGGGCCATCCGGCAAAGACGGCCTGAACGGCACGAACGGCGTCGACGGCAAGGACGGCGTGGTCGGCAAGGACGGCGTGGCCGGCAAGGACGCGGTCGCCTGCTGGGACACCAACGCGAACGCCACGTGCGACGCGGCCACCGAGGACCGGAACGGTGACAAGAAGTGCGACGTCCTGGATTGCCAGGGCGCGGCCGGCCTCACCGGCCTGCCGCTCGAGGCCGCGGGCATCGTGGGCGTGGTAACCGACACCACCCGCCAGCCGGTGCAGGGGGTGAAGGTTTACCTGGTGCCAGCCACGGACATCCCAACGGCGGCCTTGACGCTCGGCTCCGACATCGCCGCGGTGCGGGCGGACCCGAACGACGAGCCGCTCGAGGACACCATCGCCGCCAAGGGGGCCGGCTACACGCAGGCCACCACGAGCGCCGACGGCGTGTACCGCATCCCCTCTGTCCCGGCGGGCAAGTACTTCGTCGTGGCCCTGCCGGACGCCACCGACACGGGGCACCTGCCAGGCGGCAGCCTCTGCCGCAAGGCGCAAGAGCAGAAGGACCTGGTCGGCAAGCAGTGGAACATCCAGATCTCCACCAAGCCGAGCGCGAAGGCCAAGTACGTGGGACCGTCCGTCTGTCTGACCTGCCACGGCGTGGTGCACGAGCTGTCTACGCTGCACATGCTCGGCCTGCGCAAGGTCGGCGTGACCGGCCCGCTGCAGGACAGCAGCCGCTTCCCGGACTGGAACAGGGCCCTCGCGACCAAGTTCACCGTCGCCGGAACCTGGCTCTACTTCTACGGCTACGGCGGCACGGGCACGCCGGCCGCACCCAACTTCAAGGTGTCGGAGAAAGATCCGGGCACGGGGATCAGTTTCAAGGCGCGGCTCTATTCGAACGGCGCGGGCAAGTACTTCGTGGACCTCGTCAACGTGAAGGACCCCACCCAGCCGATGGCCACCTACGAGGTGGAGATGACCTACGGCGGCGGCATCTATAAACAGCGCTACCTGGCCAAGCTCCCCGACGGCAGCCGCTACGTGCTCCCGATCCAGTTCAACTTCGAGGGGCAGGCCACCGAGACGGGGACCCCCGCCTCGCGCTGGGTCTGGCAGCACTACAACGCGCAGAACTGGTACGACGAGGCCAAGACCACGGCCCAGCTCAAGACGCCGGCCAAGACCAAGTCCTTCGACAACAACTGCGCCGGCTGCCACTTCTCGGGCTTCAAGCTGACGGGTGACGCCACGGCCGGCTTCAAGGCCCACGGCGTACCGGACCCGAAGGGCGAGATGGACTACGACGGGGACGGCAAGCCCGAGGCGATCAACATCTCCTGCGAGAACTGCCACGGCCCCGGTTCCGAGCACTGGGCCAAGGCCGGCGGGGCGAAGGCCATCGTGAGCCCGCGCCTGCTCACCCCGGAGCGCGAGGTGGCCATCTGCGGGCAGTGCCACACCCGGGCCCTCGGCATCGGCGGCGCCAACACCGAGACGCCGATGAACGCCGACGGCATGATGATGCACGCCGGAACCAGCCGAAAGGACTTCCTCACCAACTACGTCTCGAAGATCGACGACGGCCTCTGGGACGCGACGAAGGGGGACGGCAAGCAGTCGGTGAAGCACCATCAGCAGGCCTCGGACTTCATGAAGACCAAGAAATACCGCAACCAGAAGCAGCTCCTGGCCTGCTCGTCCTGCCACGATCCGCACGGCGTCACCGAAGAGCCCCATCAGCTCGACGGCAAGCTCGACAGCGTGAGCGCCGGCAAGGGGCAGTGCCTGAGCTGCCACGACGCCACGTTCACCGCGGGCGCCACGGTCGGCGAGCGCATGCAGGCCCACTGGGCGAGCTACAAGGTCTCCAACACGGCCATGGGCGACATCAGGTGCACCGACTGTCACATGCCGCTCACGGCCAAGTCCGGGGCCGGACGGGCGCAGGCCGCCATCGCGGGCGTGACCTACTACTCCGGTGACATCAGCTCCCACCTCTTCCAGGTGCCGCTCCGCACGGCGATCAAGCCGGAGGGCAAGGGAGCCGAGATGATGCCGATCCCCTACACGAACAAGTGCGGGACCTGCCACACGACCGCGCCGTAGCTCGCCTGCCCAAGGGCCGCGGATGGAGGTGAGCCCATGGAGCCCCGAAGTGCTAGCCTGCACGACGTGACGTCGGCACCGCTCGGACCTCGGGCCCAGTGAAGAGGAGCTCACATGGCGTCGGGTGGGTGCGCCGCAGCCTGATCCTGAAGGTTCTGCTCCCCACCATCGCCGTCGTGCTCGCGCTCAGCTTCGCCTCCACCGCGGTCCTCGGACGCCTCTTCACCGGCATCCACGAACAGGACGCCGCCCGGCGCGCCACACGCTTCACCGGCGTGGTGCAGGAGGCCCTGCGGACCGGCACGAAGCACGGTCACCTCGACGTCGTGCCGCTGCTCAAACGCCTGTGCGGGGCGGCCGACAAGTCGGCCTTCGTGACCACTCCCGACGGGCGCGTGACCCTGGCCTGCGACGACCGGCTGCGCGGCACCTCCGCGAACTATCGCGTGGCCTCCGCCCAGACGGTCTTCTACGGCGGCCGGCACTGGGCCCGTCGCGTCCGGGCCGTCGTGACCGAGCCCTCGTGCGCCCGGTGCCATGCCGACAAGGGGCCGCTCGGGTACGTGGGGGTGGACATCCCCATCGAGGAGGCCGAGGAGGAGGTCCGCGAGCAACAGCGGCTGAACCTCGCCGTGGGAGGGATCCTGGCCGCGGTCCTCTCGCTGCTCCTCGTGGGCGTGCACCTGCTGCTCGTCCACCGCCCGATCAAGCGCCTCGAGTCGGCCGTCGGCCGCATCCGCAAGGGGGACCTCGCGGTGCGCTTGCCGCGTTCGCAGCCCGACGAGCTCGGTCGGCTCGGCCAGAGCCTGAACGACATGGCCGCCAGTCTGCAGAGCGCGACCACCGAGCTGGACCGCAAGCACCGCGCGGAGCTGGCCCAATCCGAGAAGCTGGCGGCGCTCGGTCAGCTCCTCACCTCGGTGGCCCACGAGATCAAGAACCAGCTGGCCGGGATCATCGGCGCGCTGAAGGTGGTCGAACGGGAGGCCGCGGCGGAAGACCCCAACAAGCCCATCCTGGGTAAGATCCTGGCCCAGATGGAGCGCATGAGTCAGACGGCCGTGAGCGCCCTCGACTTCGCGCGGCCCCTCAAGCCCGCCGTGACGTCGGTGGAGGTCACCGAGCTCCTCGATCACGCCCTCTTCTTCATCGAGCGCAAGGCCGCCGAGCAGAAGATCGAGCTGCGCAAGCGCTACGCCACGGGCCTCCCGCGGGCGCGCGTCGACGAGGAGTTGATGAAGCAGGTCTTCTTGAACGTCCTTCTGAACGGGGTGCAGGCCATGCCACGGGGCGGCGCGCTCGAGATCGAGGTGAAGAGCGCCACCCCGCAGGTCGTCGAGGTGGTCATCTCCGACCAGGGGCTCGGGATCCTGCCCGAGAACAAGGAGCGCATCTTCTCGCCCTTCTTTTCGACCAAGGCCCATGGCACGGGCCTCGGGCTCTACGTCGCGCGCCAGATCGTCGAGACCCAGCGGGGGGAGATCCAGGTCGAGAGCCGCCCCGGGCAGGGGACCTCCTTCACCATCCGGCTGCCCACGGACGGCGGCAGCGAAGAGGAAGGTGTGCATGCCGCGAGCTAGCGCGCGAGTGCTGGTGGTCGACGACGAGGAGCTCATCCGCTGGTCGCTGGAGAAGGACCTGGCGCGCGAGGGCTACACGGTGGCCACCGCCGGCACGGCCACGGAGGCGCTCCGCCTGCACGAGGGCGACCCGGCCGACGTGGTGCTCCTCGACATCAATCTTCCCGACGGGAGCGGCGTGGCGCGCATCCCCGAGTTCCACGCGGTCCGCGAGGACACGGTGATCATCATGATCACCTCCACCACCGCGCTCGAGACCGCGGTCGAGTCCGTGCGCCAGGGGGCGTGGGACTACGTGACCAAGCCCTTCGACTTCGCCAAGCTCCACAACAGCGTGGCCAAGGCGGTGGAGCGGGTCCTCCTGCGGCAGGAGAACCGGGCTCTCCGCTCGCGAGACCGCACCACCACGGCGCCGGCCATCGTGGCCCAATCGGCGGCGATGCAGCAGGCGCTCGCCCTCGCCTCGCGGGTCATGCGCAGCGACCCGGCGACGGTGCTCCTGCAGGGAGAGAGCGGCGTCGGCAAGGATCTCCTCGCACGCCACATCCACCAGGGCAGCGTGCGCGCGGAGCGGCTCTTCCTCGACATCAACTGCGCAGCGCTCCCCGAAGCCCTGCTCGAGAGCGAGCTCTTCGGCCACGAACGAGGGGCCTTCACCGACGCCAAGGCGGCCAAGCAGGGGCTCTTCGAGCTGGCCGCCGGCGGAACGGTCTACCTGGACGAGATCGCCGATGCGCCGCTCGCGGTGCAGGCCAAGCTGCTGAAGGTGCTCGAGCAACGCACCTTCCGGCGCGTGGGCGGCGTGCGAGACCTGGCGGCCGACCTTCGCATCATCGCGGCCACCAATCGCGACCTGCAGCGGGCGATTGAGGCCCGCACGTTGCGCGAGGACCTCTACTACCGGCTGAAGGTCTTTCCGATCGTGATCCCTCCCCTGCGCGAGCGACGGGAGGACATCTTGCCGCTGGCCCGGCAGTTCATGACGGACTACCGCGGGAGCTTTCGCAAGCGCGTGCGGGAGCTCGAGCCCGAGGCGGAGCGGCGACTCCTGGCCTACGCCTGGCCCGGCAACGCCCGCGAGCTGCGCAACGTGATCGAGCGAGCGATGATCCTCGCCGACGACGACGCGCCGCTCGGCGTGGACCTCCTGCCGGCCGAGATCGGTGAGGCGCGCACGGCCGAGGACGTCGCTACCGAGCCGGCCGGGCCTCTGGCCCAGCACGAGGCCCGCCTGATCCGCGAGGCGCTCGCCTCGTCGGGTGGCAACCAGAGCCGCGCTGCGGCGCAGCTCGGCATCAGTCGCGGCGCGCTGGCCCGCCGGATGCGGCGGCTCGGGATCGCGGTGGGAGAGGACGAGGGGTGAGGAGGGGCCGTCGCCAGACCAGCCGCGCTAGCGGCCGCCGGTGACGGTGTGGAGGAGCGCCCCCGAGTTGCCGAGCGTGCTCGCGCAGCCGGCCAGGCCGAACGTATCGCTCACCATGAACAGGGCCTGCACGAAGCAGCTTCGCTCGGTCGGCTGGCGGCTGAAGCGCGCGCCCCCGTCGTCGGAGTGCAGGATCGTGCCCTCGGTGCCACCGATCCAGATCTTGTCCGCCGTCGAGCCGAGGCTCACCGCCGCGAAGTCCACCGCGCTCGTCACCGCGAGGGAGGTCAGGCTCGCGCCGTGGTCCCGGCTCAGCAGGACCGTCCCCGCGTCACCCACCGCCACGCACCGGCCGTCGCGACAGGCCACGTCGTGCAGGTTGGCCTTCGTGCCGCTCGCCTGCTCGGTCCAGCTCGCACCACCGTCGGCCGAGGTCAGGACCAGGCCTTCGTTCCCCACGGCCACGAAGGTGCGCAGCGTCGCATCCGTCGCGGCCAGACCGCTCAGCTGGTGCTGGGCTCCGCGCTCCCACCGGTTGAAGAGCTCGCTCCACTCCTCGCCGCGTGCCCCCCAGATGATGGCGGAGTTGTCACCCAGGCCACCCACGAGGAGCACGCTGGTCTCGGTGGCGAGTACCTCGTGGATGCGATCGAGCTGGGTGAGCGTGCGGTTCGGATAGACCGCGACGGTGTTGAAGCGCACGACCCAGGACTGCCCCGCGTCGCGGCTCTCCCAGAGCGACGCCCCGCCCCCCTCCGTGTCCTGACCCGCGACGTAGACCCGCGTGGCGCTGACGGCGAAGACGCTGCGGAGCCGGCCGCTGCTCGGGAAGGGCACGCGCACGGCCGAGCTCCCGCCGTCCGTCGTGTGGAGCACCTCGCCCTGGTTGCCCACCGCCCAGCCCTCCTGCTCGGTCACGAAGTGGATGGCAAAGGTGCCGGAGACCTCGCCCGCCATGACGCCCCCCGTTCCGGCCGGCGCCGCCAGGGCCCCACCGCTCTCTGCGACCACGCGCCAGCCACCCTCCGGGGCGCGGAACACATGCTGCCGGGCCTCCATGGGGTGGTCCTGTGTAGGGTCACACGCCACGGTCAGGCCGCACACCCCGAGCAGCGCGCTCAAGAAGGTCCCCTTCTTCGACGATGAGGTCATCATGGCTCGACTCCTTTTCCCGCTCCGTGAGGAGCACGACCTCGGGAAAGAGCACGAGCGGTGCCAAGGTCTCGGCGGTATCCTGGAGCTCGCAGCTCGGCGAAAGAAGGAGAGAAGCCCCGTGACACCCCACCCAGGGACCGGCGCATGGGCCTGACCTGCCCCGATCGGCTGAGCAGCCGTTGCCCACCCTGTGAAGGTGTTGCACAGGGCGAGCGGCCTCGCAGCGGGGACCTCCGATGAACGGGCCGACGGGCGGCCGGGCACCGGGCGGGGCGAGAACCATGCGGCTCGGCGACGCCACGCGCGCGGCGGAGTTCATAGACCCCCTGGCCGCGGAGCAGCGGCTGCTCCTCTTCTATCACCGGGACGGGCTCGAGCTCGCCACCCTGCGCCCCGGAGAGCAGCTCGTGGTGGGACGCGGCGAGCTCGCGAACCTCCGCATCGAGGAGAGCAGTCTCTCGCGGCAACACGCCTGCTTCCGGCTCGCGGCCGGTGAGCTCTGGGTCGAAGATCTGGGCTCCACCAACGGCACGCGCGTGGGCGGCGCCCCGGTGGCCCGCAGCGTCTTGCCCCTCGGCGCGGAGGTGCAGATCGGTACGGTGACGGTCGAGGTCCAGGCCCCGGCCACCTTCGAGCCGCGCCGCTACGGACTGCTCGGTCACGAGGCCTTTCTCGCGTTCCTCGAAGACGAGGTGCTCCGTGCACGCACCTTCGGCGAGCCCTTCGCCCTCTTGCAGCTCGCCGGCCCACTCGACGGAGCGAGTCGCCTGCCGCGCTGGGCGCCTCTGCTCCGAGAGGCGCTGCGCCCGGTCGACCGCCTCGGCCGGTACGGCCCGGAGACCGTGGAGGTGCTCTTGCCGCACACGGACACCGAGGGAGCGCGCGTCGTGGCCGAACGGCTCCTCGCGCCCCGTGCCGGCCTGCCCCCCCTGCGCTGCGGGCTCGCGAGCTGGCCCGAGCACGGGACCGACCTGGAAGCCCTCCTCGCGGCGAGTCGCGCGGCGTTGCTCGCCACGAGCGAGGCTGAGACGCTTCACGTGGCGCCCGCGCACTGGCCCGGCACCCTCAGCCTCGAGGTCAGGCCCCCGGCAGAGAGCGTCACGGAGGCCGCGGCGCGCAAGCTCGCGCGGATCGCCGCGGCCGAGATCTCGGTTCTGATCGTGGGGGAGACGGGCGTGGGCAAGGAACGCGCGGCGGCCGCGATCCACGCCCAGAGCGCGCGCGTCGGGCGCCCGCTCGTGGCGGTCAACTGCGGAGCCCTGCCCGCAGCCTTGCTCGAGAGCACCCTCTTCGGGCACGAGCGCGGCGCCTTCACCGGCGCGGAGCGCACCCGCCCCGGCGTGTTCGAAAGCGCCGAGGGGGGCACGGTCTTTCTCGACGAGGTCGGAGAGCTCTCCCCCGCGGCGCAGGCTGCGCTGCTTCGGGTGCTCGAGACCAAGCGCGTGACGCGGGTCGGATCGAGCGCAGAGCTGGCCGTGGACGTGCGCGTCGTCGCCGCCACCCACCGCGACCTGGAGGCGATGGTTCGCCGGGGCGAGTTCCGCGAGGACCTGCTCTACCGGCTCAACGCCGTGACGCTCGAGCTCCCGCCGCTCAGGGCGCGGCGCGCGGAGATCGAGGCGCTCGTGCAGGCCTTCCTGGCCGCGGCGAACCAGGCCAACGGCCGCACCCTCGAGGGCCTCGACCCCGCGGCGCTCGCGCTTCTGCAGAGCTACGCCTGGCCCGGGAACCTCCGCGAGCTGCGCAACGTCATCGAGCGGGCGGTGGTCCTCGCAGAAGGGCCCCTCATCACCGTCGAGGATCTCCCCGAGCGCCTCCGCAAGGCCCCACCCGCGAGCGCGCCCCCCGATGGCAGCGCGCCGGACTCGGGCTCCACTTTGTCGCTCGCCCCCTTCAACGAGCAGGTCGAGCGGTTCGAGAGCGCCCTCATCGTCGACGCGCTCCGGCAGAGCGGCGGAAACCAGTCCGAGGCGGCCCGCCTGCTCCACATGCCGCGCCGGACGCTGATCAACAAGCTCAAGGCCTACGGCATTCGCGGGGCCCAGGAGGAATCGTAGCCACGCGCACGTTCGCCACGACCGATGCGGTGGGGAGGCGCCCGTCGCCCCGTGGGTGTCGCCATGTCTGAAGACCGGACGCGCCCGCTGGTCCCCCCGACCTCCCCGCGCCAGGGGGAGCAAGCGCCACGGTCCGCGCCGGCGCCCTCCGAGCACCACGTCCTCGGACCCGGCTCCGAGGTGGATCACTTCCGCATCCTGCGCCCTCTCGGCGAGGGAGGCATGGGCCAGGTCTTCCTGGCGCAGGACACCCGGCTCGGGCGAAAGGTGGCGCTCAAGCTCATCCATCCGTCCCAGCTCGCCTCGCCGGAGGCGAAGGAACGTTTTTTCCTCGAGGCCCGCGCCACGGCGCGCTTCAGTCACCCGCACATCGTGACCGTCTACGCCGTGGGCGAGCACGACGGTCGGCCCTATCTCGCGCTCGAGCACCTCGAGGGGCGCTCGCTGCGAGAGGGGCTCGGCGAAGGAGAGCTCTCGCTTCCCGAGGCGCTGCGCGTCGCGCGCGCCATCGCCGAGGCCCTGGCCGAGGGGCACCGACACGGAGTGCTGCACCGCGATCTGAAACCGGAGAACGTGATTCTGGCGAAGGACGGCCGGCCGCGCGTGGTGGACTTCGGACTGGCCAAGCTGGTCTCCCGCGCCGACGGGGAGCGCTCCGTCTCGGCCGAGTTCGCCGCGGTGGCGCCCGGGGGCGGGCTCGCGGAGCCCACGCTGAGCCGCTTCGGCGAGCTCCGAGGAACGCCGCTCTACATGGCCCCGGAGCAGTGGCGCGGCGAGCCCTGCACCCCCGCCACGGACCTCTGGGCCTTCGGCCTCGTGCTCTGCGAGCTCGCGCTCGGGAGGCACCCCTACGGCGATTTCCCGCTCGAGGAACTCCGGAGAGCCATCGGCGAAGGGCACGCCCCGCTCCCGCGGCCTGCCGGGTTCGAACGCCTGGGCGAGGAGCTCGCGCGTCTCCTCGACGATTGCCTGGACCGCGATCCCCATCGCCGCCCCCGCGCGAGCGAGGCGGTCGAGATCCTCGCCGCCGCGCTCACCCGGGAGAGCCGCGGCGCCACGACCGAACGCAACCCGTACCCCGGACTGCTCCCCTTCACCGCCCGCTCGGCGCACCTCTTCTACGGGCGCGAGGCGGAAACGGCGCTCGTCCTCGAGCGCCTTCGCGAAGAGCCGCTGCTCATGCTCGTGGGCTCCTCGGGGGCCGGGAAGAGCTCCCTCGCCCACGCCGGCGTCCTGCCCCGCCTCGCCGAGGGGGGACGCACCGTCGTCCTCGCGCTTCGGCCGGGAGCGAGCCCCTTCGAGGCTCTCGCGGCAGAGCTCCTCCGGGGATCCGGCCCGGCGAGCGGCGAGATGGAGCTCGCCCGAAGCCTGGCCGAGGCTCCCGGACTCCTCGGGTTGCTCCTGCACGATCGCACCCGCCGCGAGGGACGTCGGCTGCTGCTCTTCGTCGATCACGTCGAAGAGCTCTACACGCTAGTCGAGGACGCGGAGCTTCGGCGCCGCTTCGTCGAGGCGCTCTGCCTCGCCGCGGACGACGCGCAGGAGCCGGTGCGGGTCCTCCTCGCCCTGCGCGAGGATTTTCTCGGACGCGTCGTGGAGGGCGCCGTCGCTCGCGCAGCGCTGGCGCGCGTCGTCGTGCTGCGCCAGCCCGACGCGGCGGCCTTGCACGAGATCGTGACGCGCCCCCTCGCGAGCGTCGGCTACCGCTTCGACGACGAGACCCTGGCCGAGGAGATGATTCGCGCCGTCGGTGGGCAACCGGCCTGCCTCCCCCTGCTCCAGTTCCTCTGCCACCTGCTCTGGGAGCGGCGCGACCCGAGGGAGCGCGTGTTGCGGCGCGCGGTCTACGACGAGGTGGGAGGCGTGGCGGGGGCTCTCGCGACCCACGCGGATCGCATCTTCTCGACGCTCTCGGCGGCGCAGCACGAGACGGCCCGCGAGCTCTTCCTGCGGCTCGTCACCCCCGAGGGGACGCGTCGCGTCCTCTCCCTCGAGAGCGCGCTCGAGGGCCTCGGCGAGGGGGCGCGGGAGGTCCTCGACCATCTGGTGGACGCCCGCCTGCTCCTCGCCCGGGGGGGAAGGGTGGACGGGCAGCCTACCGAGCTCGAGCTGGTGCACGAGTCGCTCGTCTCCGGTTGGCGCCGGCTGGCGCAGTGGCGGGACGAGATCCGCGACGACCACGCCGTCTTCACGGACCTCGCGCAGGTCGCCGAGCTCTGGATCCGTCGGGGACGTCCCGAGGCGGAGCTCTGGCGCGACGAGGCCCTCGCGCACGCGAACCGCGTGCTCGCGCGCTCCACTCGCCCGCTTCCGGAGGACGCGCGGCGCTTCGTCGCGGCCGCACGGGCGCTCGCGACCCGCCGGCGACGCCGACGACGCCTCCTCGCGCTGGCCGGGGCGCTCACCCTGGCCGCCATCGCCGCGACCGCGACCCTGGTGGCCATCGCCATGACGCGCCAGGAACGCGAGGCGCAGACCCAGCGCCGTCTGGCCGAGAAGCGACAGGCCAGCGCGCAGCGCGAGGCCGCCCGCGCCGCCTGGGCGCGTGGCGACCTCCTCGCGGCACGCGGACACCTGCGGGCCGCGCTCGAGACGGAAGATTCGACGCTCGGGCGTGCGCTCTGGTGGCAGCTCCGGCAGGAGCCCGAGCTTTGGCAGCTCGGCGGGGGGACGGGCCTCTACGACGCCGCGTTTCTCCCCGGTGGCGCGGCGAAGGGCGTAGCGGTGGCGTCGCAGGATCGCAAGGTCTACCTCGTCGACGGAGCGACGCGGGCCTTGACGCCGCTCGAGGGCCTGGCCGACCAGGCGCTCTCGGTGGCCGTGGCGCCGAACGGAGCGCGCATCGCCGCCGGCGGCTGGACGGGCGGGCTCGCGATCTGGGACCTCCGAGGAGGTACGCGACGAATTCTGCTCGCCGGGGCGCAGAGCCCTGTCTTCGGCGTGGCCTTCCACCCCGACGGCCGCTGGCTGGCCAGCGGAGGCTGGGACCAGCGCGTGCGGCTCTGGGACGCGGCCACGGGGCGCCTCGTCGCGACGCTCGTCGGTCACACCGATCGCGTGATGCGCCTGCGCTATTCCCCCGACGGAGGGCTCCTCGCCTCGGCCAGCTACGACGGCACGGTCCGCGTCTGGGATGGACGAAGCGGACGCGCGCTCCGCGTGCTCCGCGGCCACACCGATCGCGTGGTGGCGCTGGCCTTCAGCTCGGATGGCGAGCGCCTGGCCTCGGGCTCCTGGGACGAGACGATCCGCCTCTGGGACCTCCGGCGAGAGGCGGCTCCCCCCCGGGTGCTCTTGGCGCGGCAGGGAGCGGTCCTGGCGCTCGCCTTTCACCGGGACGGGCGCGAGCTCCTGTCGGGTGGCTGGGACCACAGCGTGCGGCGGTGGAACCTCGCCGACGGACGCTGGCATCGGCTGCAGGTCCGTCACGAAGGGGCGGTCTTCGCCGTGGCCTACAGCCCCGACGGCCTGCACCTCCTCAGCGCCGGCCTGGACGGACAGCTCCACCTCGCGCGGCGGCAGGCGACCGTGGCGGCGGCGACGCGCGTGCAGGGACACACCAAGGAGGTGGGGGCGGTGGCCTTCCATCCCGACGGAAAGGTCCTCGTGAGCGGAGGCGCCGACGGCGCGCTGCGGGCGTGGCAGGTCGAGACGGGGGAGGTGCGGCTCATCGCCACGAGCGGTGGCGGCCCGGTGCGTAGTCTCGCCGTTCGCCCGGACGGTCGATACCTGATCTATGGCGCGTGGGACGGATCGATTCACGAGACGGAGCTCGCGACCGGCGTCGACCGCCGCGTCTACGCCGGACACCGCACGGCCGTGGAGAGCCTGGCCCTCGCACCCGGCGGTCGGAGCTTCGCCTCGGCGAGCTGGGATACCTCGATCCGGCTCTGGGACCTGCTCGCGGAGCGACCGCCGCGCGTGCTTGCGGGCCATCGGGACGTGGTGAGCGGCGTGGCCTACAGCCCCGATGGAACGCTGCTCGCCAGCGCGAGCTGGGATCGCACGGTCCGGCTCTGGACCCTCGCGCAGCCGGACCGGGCCCCGCGCGTCCTCGAAGGCCACACCGCCGCGGTGAGCGGAGTCGCCTTCACGCCCGATGGACGAAGCCTCGTCTCGGGGAGCGACGACGGAACCCTGCGCCTCTGGCGAATCAAGGACGGGACGAGCACGATCCTCGGACGTCACGCGGCGAGGGTCTACGCCCCGGTGGTGGACCCCGCGGGCCGCTGGGTGGGCGCGCCGAGCGCGGACCAGACGGCGCGCCTCTGGCCGCTCGTCCCCACGGGGCGCCCGAACGTAGTGCTGCGCGGGAACCGCGGGGACGTCAACCGCCTCGCCCTCTCGCCCGACGGCGCGCTCGTGGCCACCGCGGGCGACGACGGAACGGTGCGGCTCTTCCACGCCGCGACGGGGTCCCCCGTCTGGCACGCCTCCTTCCTCAACCCCTCCCCCCCGTTTCTGCTCAGTCACCGCGGCTGGACCGCGCTCGACTCCCACGCGCACGGCACGCGTCCCCCCGAGAGCCGCTGGCTTGCCGCCCTTCAGGCCAGAGCGCGCCGTGCGGCGCTCCACGCCGCGAGCGGCACGGTCTGCCTCGCGGACGGGACGGGGGTGCTCGAGCTCTGGAACGCGGGCGAGGACGCACGCCGCCTGCGGGCAAACGTACCGGGGCTGCACCGGCTCGTCGCGCTCCCGGATCGCTGCGCCGCGCTCGCCGGGTCGAGCGCCTGGACCTGTACGCCACGTCGCGGCTGCGCTCGCCTCGCCGAGGGCGCCACGGCCATCGCGCGCGACGGGGACGAGCTGCTCGTCGCGGCTTCCGGACGCCTCCTGCGGGCGGGCCCGAGCGGCCTCCCGCGGGAGCTCGCCCGTACCGCGGCGCCACCGACCGCGCTCCTCGCGACGCGAACCACGCTCTACGCGGGACTATCTGATGGGCAGCTCGTGCGGAGTCCCTCCCGCGGCACCGGGCCCTTCACGCCCCTGGTGCTCGAGGGCGCGCCCTCGCGCACCATCGTCCAGCTCGCCGAGGGTCCTCGGGACACGCTCGTCGTGGGCTTCGCCAACGGGGTCCTCGGCCTCTTCAGCCTCGTCGACGGCGGCCTCCTCTACGCCACGCAGCTCCACGGACCGGTGGACCAGCTCCTGCTGCGGCAAGGCCACCTCTACGCGGCCACCGAGCTCGGCAGCCATCTCGAGCTGGACCTGCGCGACCTCTCGCTCGGTCATTGCGACCTGCTGCGCGACGTCTGGCGCGCCGTGCCCGTGGTGCAGGAAGCCGGCCGGCCGCAGCTCCGTGCACCGCCCGCGCACCACCCCTGCCGCCCTGCGTCCAGGGATTGAACCCGCCACCCCGGGCTTGACATAAATCAAGCCGTGGTGTAAGTAGCTATTTCATTTGGTTAACTTGTGCTTTCCAGGCCTCGCCATAATTGGTGAGAGGAGTATATTTTTCATACTTAGCGAAAGGACTATTTCATGCAGCTCAGGAACCTGATTCTTCTTGCAGGCCTGCCCATCCTCGGCGCGGGCTGCGACGACAAGCAAACCTTGAAGGCCGACTCGGCCGTCGTGCAGGCCGATGCCGGCGCTGGCCGTCAGGATGCGCAGACCTCGCTAGGAGACGCCGCGCGCGGTGACGGCAGCCAGGGAGACGCCGGGCCGAAGATCGTGAAGGGCCCGAAGGGAACCTTTGCCGGTGGCGAGGTGGCGACCTGGGCCAAGGTGGACGGACAGGGAAGCATCCTGGAGGTGGGGGTCACGGTCGCCGCGGCGACGCTCGAGGGCGCGGCGGCAGAGGAAGCGGTCTTCATCGAGTTCGCCAAGGACGTGCAGACGAAGACGTTCCTCAACCACCTCGGGTTCGACTTCAACCCGAAGGGGCACGGACCACCGAAGGTCTACGACGTGCCGCACTTCGACTTCCACTTCTACGGCATCGACCAGGCCACGCGGGAAGCCATCGACTGCAAGGCCGAGAAGATGCCCGAGCAGGCGGCGATTCCAGCGCCCTTCATCATCCCCGGCGTGGGTCCGGAACCCGACGGCACCTGCGCGCCCAAGATGGGCGTGCACGCCATCGACCCGACGTCCCCCGAAATGTCCCGCTCGAATCCCAAGCCGTTCACACTGACCCGCGTCCTCGGGTACACGGCGGGCAAGCTCGCCTTCCTCGAGCCGATGGTGACGCAGGCCTACTTGAAGGAGCACAAGGATTTCAAGCTCACCTTCCCTGCCGCGCCGGGCGTGACCACCGCGTGGCCAACGACGGTCAGCGGGACCTATGACGCCACAGCGAAGACCTGGTCGTTCGTACTGACCGACTTCGTCGGGGCCGGCACTAAAAAATAGCCGCCGTGGGCGGTGCTCGGGAGCTCGCGCTCCCATCACGAGGGAGAGAGAAGATGGCAACGGCGTGTCTGCTCATCGGATGGAACCAGCCGTATCCGGATCGTCAGGACGAGGCCTACAAGACGGTGATGCGCGAAGGCCTCGAGAAGGCCGCGATGTGGAAGAAGGGGGGCTGGTTCGAGGGCTACGAGGCCATCGGGCTCACCCCCCACGGCGGCACCCTCGGCGGCTTTCTGCTCTTCAAGGGGGAGCGCGCGAAGCTCGACGAGCTCCGGCGCACCGACGAGTTCGAGCGCTTCTCGATGCGGCTCGCGCGCCTCTTCGACGGCTACCGGGTGGTGCCCGGAGTGACCGAGGAGGGGCTGCGCAAGGTGGCCGAGCGCAACCCGGAGATGTTCAAGTAGACCTACCGGCTCCCTCCGCTCGCGCGGCGACGCGGGCGCGCCGACCTACTTTGCCGCGCACACGCTCAGCTTCGAACCGTACGCCTTGCACTTGTAGTTCACCGCGTCGGGACACGGGTAGGTCTTGCCGTCGATCCGGCAGAAGACCATGCACACGTTGATCGACCCGAGCTCCGGATTCGTGTAGGTCGCGCAGCCCGAGAAGAACTTCGGGTCGGGGACCGAGCAGAGGTTGTTGGGCTTGCTGCAGCTGCGCAAGCAGACCCCCGAGGCCGCCCCCTCCTCCATGCGCACGCAGCGCTCGCCCGTGGGGCAGGTCGTCGTGCAGAGAGCCGCCAGGCCGCTCCCCACCGGGGGTGGAGGGGGCACGGGCGGGGGCGGAGTCACCGGCGCCCGCGCGTCGGCGCGACCGAGGTCGGCGGGACCCGAGGCCGCGTCCAGCGGCGGAACGACCACCGGATCCAGCACGGAGGCCTCCGCCAACGGCGCGCCCGCGTCCGTCGCCCCCGCCTCGGGAGGATCGTCGGGATCGAAGCCCGGGTTTGGCACCGTGCAGCCCACCCAGAGGACGCACAGCGCCAGCGAGCATCGGGGAGCACGCGCTGGAAACCGCATCGTAGACCGGGTCCAAGTGCAGACCTCGTGCCATCCACGAGCGACGCATTCACGGGACTTGCGCCCGCTGCCCTGGGGGCGAATCCCCCACGCGTGGCAGGTCCACCACCACCGAGCAGGTGCCAGGCCCGTGCTGGAGAGCCCCGGGCCCCGGGCCCCGGAACTTGCGCACCCTCGCCGTTCGCCGGACAGTGACCGAGCGCCCAAGCCGCCTGCGCGCTCGGCGCACGGAGGACCTATGAAGCCGCCCGCCGTCACTCTGCCGCTCACTCTGCCGCTGGCCGGCCTGCTCGCCGGCCTGCTCGCCACGCCTCTCGCCCGCGCCGACTGGCCGATGCCCGGCCACGACCCGCAGCGGAGCTCGTATTCGGCGAGCGACGCGTGCACGAACTGCACGAGCCTCAAATGGTCGAAGAATATCTCTGCGATGATCCCTTCGCGCGCGCAGCTCATCACCGTCGAGGGTAAGAATGGCACACCCGACCTGCTGCTCGTGCCCACTTCCGAGGGGGTGCTCGCGCTCGACCCGGCCGGAGGGGCCGAGAAGTGGTCCTACAAGATGGACCTCCCGGTGGGCGACGCGCCCGCCGTGGTGGATGGCGTGGTCTACGTCGGCGGCACGGACAAGACGATCCACGCCGTGAACCTGGCCACGGGCCAGAAGCTCTGGCAGACCGACGAGGCCGGGGCCGCCTTCTACGTCAGTCCGCTCGTGGTGAACGGCCGCGTCTATGCCGGCTCGCGCGACGGCTACTTCTACTGCTTCGCCGCGAAGGACGGAGTGAAGCCCGGCGTGAAGGCGGGCGGGCTCCTCTGGTTCTACAAGGTCGGCGCCCCGATCTCCTTCTCCGCCGCCTTTCAGACCTACGCCGAGCACCCCGCGGGCCTGGTCTTCTTCGCCGCGCACGACGGCTTCGCCTACGCGCTCAAGGCCGACAGCGGCCAGCTCCACTGGAAATCCCCGCGCCTGCCCGCGAGCCGCTTCTCGGGCTACTGGCCGGTCGTCGCGGGGGACCGCGTGCTCTTGGCCAGCGCGACGCACTACCCCACGCACGACGGCACCGACCTGAACGGCCTCGCGCGTGACGCCGGCATCCTCTTTCCCGACATGAACGCCGTGCTCCAGAAGGTGAACGCGTCCCCGGACAAGGAGAAGTTCTTCGACCTGTCGTCGTTCACGAGCTACCTCGACAAGTACCCCGAGCGACGCAGCGTCTACGTGCTGGACCGCACGACCGGCCAGCAGAAGGAGACGGCCCCCTTCCTCTGGTTCGGCAATCCGGGCGGACAGCGCTTTCCCCCGGCCGTGGACCACCGCGGCTACGTCTGGGCCAGCAGCGCCTTCATCACCGGCTTCTACGCCTGGGGCCGGCTCCTGGTCTGGAAGCCGGGGACCAAGCTCGCGCGCCCCTTCCCGCTCATCCACGATCACTGCGAGGCGGGTGACGAGCCCGACTCCTTCTCGCTCGTCGGCACGTCGCTCCTGCTCACCGCCGGAGGAGACGGCCAGGACAAGGCCGGCTTCTTTCCCGGGGCCCTGAACCTCGAGGACAAGAGCGTCGCGCTCCAGAGCTTCATGAAGACGGACTACGGCGCGAACTACTCCGCCGGCTGGAAGCGCCGGAAGTACGGCAACCACTTCGTCCCGGGCGGTCCCTGGCAGGGCTCCGTCGGCTGGCACGGGCATCAGAACGCGCCTGTCCCCCTCAAGGGCAAGATGTACTTTCACCGCAGCAACGCCGTCGTCTGCATGGGGCAGTAGCCATGACGACCGCGCTTCGACTCCGCCCGCTCCTCTTCGCGCTCGCGCTCTTCGTCGTTCCGGCCGCGCACGGCGCGCGTCTCCCCACGGTGGCAAGGCTGGAAGACCTCCTCGCCGAGCAGGTCCAGCTCATGATCGACGCGGGTCACCTGCGCCCCGTGAAGTGCAACTTCGAGCAGCACTGCGACGCCATGGGAGAGCTCGGCTTCGAGATGGACGAGTACTTCACCAATCCGGCCGAGCTCATCTACACGCTGGCCATCGCGATCCCGCACCTGCCCGAGCCGCTCAAGACCAAGGCCAAGGCCTACCTCAAGCAGGAGTTCCACGGGGCGAGCCCCGCTACGACCTTCCCGCCGACGAAGTTCATCAAGATGGACGGCGCGGGCGCGCACCGCGAGTACCAGGACATCCCCGCCGAGTTCTACCGCAACCCCGGCGATCCGAAGCAGCGCGCCGAGGACTTCGGCAAGACCTACGGCATCCGGTACGCGATGCAGACCGCCGACGCGAGCTGGAAGGGGTGGACCTTCAACCCGTTCAACCTCTACGCCTGCTGGAAGTACGCCGAGCTCTTTCCGGAGGAGGCGCAGGCGCTCTTCGACGAGCTGAAGGGCAAGCTCGGCAAGCTCCCCGCGGACGACGCGTTCCTTCGGACGCACCCGCACGTCGTGAACCAGTACATCGCCGGCTACTACGGCTATCTCGGCTTGCAGAGCCTGCTCAAGCAGCCCGCCTCGAGCGAGGTCAAGGGGTGGCTCGACGAGGCGCTGCAGCGGCGCGTCGCGCTCATCCCTACCCCGAACACCGACGAGGGGGTGCCGCTCTACGGCGTGGAGTCGGGGGGCTTTCTCTATCTCGTGCGGGAGCTCGGAGACTACCTCTATCAGAACGCGCGGCAGAAGGTGGAGGCGGTCGTGGCCGAGCAAGGCTGGGGCGCGCCCTACTGGCACATCGCCGGAGCCGAAGAGGTCTCGCGCTACGACCCGAAGCGGCAGTACATGGAGGGCTACCATCAGCACCTCTACGAGACCTCCGCCCAGTTTCAGGCCCGTGCCCTCGCGCTGCGCTGGGAGCGCCAGCGGCTCGAGCGAGTGCTGGACGTGCCTGCCGTCTGGCGCGGCGACCTCTTCTATCTGCAGAACGCGGTCGCGGCGCTCGAGGCCCCCGGTGCACCGCCCCCTCCGCCCCCGCCGCTACCGACCGACGGCGGCGGACCTCCACCGACGGGCGACGGCGGACCGGTCGCGGGGCAGGGCGACGCCGGCACGAGCGCTAACCCCAACCAGCTCCGGGCCGGCTGCGGCTGCGGCGCGATCCCCGCCACGTCCTCCTCGGGGGCGGCGCTGCTCCTGCTGGCCGCGAGCTGGGTGCTCCTCAGACGTAGCGGCCGACGAGGAAGCTACCGCGCTCGCCAGGCCCAGGGGGACAGCTGACCCCTCCAGGGGACCCTGGAGCCACCGCGCGCGCTTCAAACGACGGCAATGACACGCGTTGCGAAGCTCTCGGCGCCGGCCCGATCATTGCTAAAGACCCCTGCGGAGGGACCGGTGCCATGGGCTCTGCAGGCTACCTCGAATCGGTCGGCGCCTCGGGCAGGCGCGCGCGCGTCACGGCCTGCGCCACGGCCCTGCTCCTGCTGGGCCTCACGGCTAGCGGCGCCCCCGCACGGGCCGCCTCCGGTCCCGAACCGAAGACGACCCCGAGCCTCCGCGAGGCCTTCCGGCTGGCGAAGCAGGGCTACCGCTCGCAGCCCGGATCGGTGGCCAAGCTCTGGCGGGCCGGCCGCACCGTCGTCACGTACTTCTCCCTCCACGCCGCCGCGCTGCCCGCGGCCGCGGCTTTTCTGCGCACGCAGGCGCTGACGGCGCTCCAGGAGGACGTCGCCGTCGCCCCCACCGCCGACGACGCGGCGACGCAGCGGCAGAACCAGATCGCGCTCGCGCTGCACGCGGGGCGGTTCTTCAAGGGGCTGGGCCGCATGCCGCTGCCCGAGTCCGAGCACGAACGCGCCGTCGCCGCGGCAGTGGCGCTGCTCACGGATCCTCCGCGCGGCTCGGAGGTGCGAAGTCGGGTCACGCCCCTCCTTTTCTCGCGCGGTCGCGCGATCACGCTCGAGCGGTCCTCGTACAGCTCCCATCCGGGGATCCGGATGGACCTCGTCGAGGGGCCCGGCACGGGGCGGTACCTCAGCGTCTTCCGCAAGAAGACCGACGGCGAGCAGTCGCGCGAGACCGAGGTCATCGTGGGGATCAGCGGCAAGGGCGGCCGAGGCAAGCCCGCCGCGAATCGCGCGCTCGTCTCGAGAGCGAGCCAGTACTGGATGTACGCCGACTTCGGGCATTCGCACTGGGGCGAGACACTGGGTCCACACGTCGCCCTCGTCGGCGATGGCCGCCGCCTGGGCGAGGCGGAGATCCTGAAGCTGCCCGAGGCGACCCAGCTCGCCCGGCGCCTGGGAGGCTTCTTCGGCGGAGCGATGCCCGAGGCGCTGCGACACCTGAAGATGCTCTCGTCTCACTTCCTCGACTAACCTCTCCGCACCTTCTCCCCGCACGGGCCTCTTCCCGGCGCGCGCACTCCCGTGGGCAGCGGCTCGCCGCGTAGGGCCGGTCGCTCGGTCGCCCTAGCCACCCGTCGCCGCCAATCCGATGCAATTCCAGCGCATCGCCCTGGCACGCGCAGTGCATTTCCTGCGCGCGGCCACTGGCCGGGAAGGAACCCAGACCATGTCCTCCACGCGAGCTCCGCGCCTCCTCCGCCACCTGCTCCTCTCGTACGCCATCGCGAGCGTCGTGGCCTCCGGCAGCCCGGCCACCGCCGCGCCCTTCCGCGGCTCGGCGCTCGAGCGCGAGGCCTACGCCCTCGTGAACAGCCTCGCGTCGGTGCGCAACCTGCCCGTGCGCGAGCAGTACGCCGTCGTGGCCTCCTTCGCCCGCGGCGTGGCGGTCCTGAAAGGGAAGGTCGCCGGCGAGCGCGGCGCGAACTACCGCTTCCTCCACCAGACGCTGACCCGCGTGGAACAGATGCTCTCCGCGGACAATCGCACGATCGGGATGTCTCCGGGGCGTTGCGTGGCCTTCGACGCCTCGACCCTGCTCGGCACGCTGCAGCAGATCGCGCTCGGGCACCCCACCGTCGAGCGCCGGGCGACCGCTGCCGTGCGGCGCGTGGAGCGTGCCCCCGCCACGCGGCACCTCTTCCGTCAGCGCGACGCGCTCGCGCGGGCCTACGCCGATGCCGTGACCGCGGCGGAGCTCTTGATGGAGAAGAACAACGTCGGAGACAAGGCGTGGCAGCGGTACCTGAGCCGCGGCAACTACGGCGGCTGGGACTCGATGGAGGACCTGAGAGACTACTTCCAGATGGGGCAGGAGCAGTGGGCCTACGGGAGGACCGGAGCCACCCGCGCCAAGAAGGCGCTGGACGCCTTCGAAGCGAAGCTCGTGCGCACCGTCCCCGAGTACGCGGCGGCCCTCGAGGCGGCGAAAACGGCAAGCTCGTGGGCCCTGGGGCGGGAGGTGGTCTTTCCGCAGGCGAGCGCGATGGCCGACGAGCTTACGGCGAACGGCCTGCTCGTGACGGCGCCCAAGGCCCGCACCGCCCGCCGCGCCAAGTAGGCGTCCTCGCTGGCCCGCTACAGGCTTTGATACAGCTCGAAGGGATTGCCGTCCGGATCGCGCAACCGCGCCACGATGCCGAGCGGGGTTGAGCGCGGCGCGAATTCCACGGCCACGCCCGCCGCGCGTAGTCGCTCGAAGTCCCGAGCTGCGCTGCGAACGTGAAAGGCCACCCCCGCCTCGCCGCGCGGGGTGGCCGACCCCGGCGCGCCGCCGAGCGGCCAGATGGAGAAGTAGACGGCGCCCAGGTCGCACCCCCAGTGAGGATTGAGACCGGGCACGTTCACGGCCACGAGCGGGATGCCGAGCTG
The DNA here is from genome assembly GCA_020848905.1 of Deltaproteobacteria bacterium. Taxonomy (NCBI): domain Bacteria; kingdom Pseudomonadati; phylum Myxococcota; class Myxococcia; species Deltaproteobacteria bacterium. Next base: position 138,907 of record JADLHG010000018.1, on the reverse strand, counting down.
TTCGCGGTAGAACGAGGCGAGCGCGGTGGGGTCGGCGGCGAAGAGCAGCACCGCCGCGATGCCCAAAGGCGGAACCGGCGCGCGCGGCGCCCCGTCAGGATCGACGGTCATCGCACTGACGCTCGAGCCAGCAGAAGTCCTCCGGCTGCACCAGCCGCTCGTGCAGGCCGCCACCGAGGCAGGTCGGGAACCACGAGCAGTCCGCGCACGGCCCGCTCTTGCGCCAGGAGAAATCGCGGTAGCGCGCGAAGCGTTCGCGCCAGACCTCGGAGAAACGCTTCTCGAGCGCCGAGCCCTGCGCCATCGAGCGAGGCAGGGACGGGCACGCGCTGACCTGGCCATCCGCCAGGATCGACGCAATCACGAGGCCGGCGTAGCACTGCCCCCCTTCGGGTCGCACCTCCTGCTCCTGCTCCAGCCCGAGAAACCCGCCGCACGAGAAGCGCACGCCGAAGTCGGGATCGCTCGCGCTGGCCTGCCGCCGTTCGGCCACGAAGGCCATGAGGCGCCGCACCTCGGGTGGCTCGAGCCACATCGACTTCGTGTCCGCCCCGTCCCCGAGCCGCCCCATGCGATCGATCGTGATCAGGCGCCACCGGTTCGCCCCGGCCTCGCGGACCATGCGTTCCAGGCGCGGCAGATCGTCCAGGTTGGCCGGACGCACGCAGGTGATGGCCTCCACGATGCGCATCCCGGCGCGGCGGGCGGCGCCGAGCGCGGCCAGCGTCCGCGGAAAGGTCCCCCGACCGCGTACCTCGTCGTGCTCGGGCTGCAGCCCGTCCAGGCTGATCGTGACCGTCCGCATGCCGGCGGCCACGAGCCGCGCGGCAGCCGCGTCGTCGAGGAGCGTCCCGTTCGTGACGATGCACGAGCGCAGGCCGAGCTCCGTCATGTACTCGACGACCTCGAAGAGGTCCTTGCGAAGCAGCGGCTCCCCGCCCGTGATGGAGACGAAGATGCGCGAGGCGTCGAAGTCCTCGGCGATCGTCTCGAGGATCCCCTTCACCTCCGCCGTGGTGAGCTCGCGCACCGGCGAGTGCGGCGTGCAGCTCGAGCCGCAATGCGCGCAGCGCAGGTTGCAGCGCAGCGTGCACTCCCAGAAGAGGTAGGTCAGGTCCGGCGCCCGCGCGAGCCGCTGCCGCCGCTGCGCCTCGCGCTGAGCATCCACGAGCTTCGGGAAATCCCGCAGTCGAATGTCAAAAGGATCGGAGCTCGACATCGGGGGCGTATCCGGCTCAGCCCGGCCGGCCGCCGTACTTGGCCACCATCGCGTCGCGCCCCGCGTCGGGCGGGCCGCCGTACTTCGCCACGGGACCGTCACGTCCCGCATCCGGCGGGCCACCGTACTTCGCCACCGGGCCGTCCGTCCCCGCGTCGGGCGGGCCACCGTACTTCGCCGCAGGGCCGTCTGCCCCCGCGTCGGGCGGACCGCCGTACTTCGCCACCGGGCCGTCTGCCCCCGCGTCGGGTGGTCCGCCGTACTTCGCCACCGCGTCGTCGCATCCTGCGAGAGCGGTGCCGGCGACTCCCGCCGCACAGACCGCCGCCGCGCTGGTGAGCAAATCCACGAAGAACGATCGTCTGGACTTGGTTTCGTCGGCCATGGATCCGTCTCCGGTGAGAGCACGAGCGTACCGCCGCCACGCTGGCCCGGGATACGCCGATCTGCGGAGCCTTGCCCTGGATCAAGCCTCGCGACCGCGGCTCGCGGCCCTCTGCGCCACGCCCCGCACTGCGTGCTCGACGTGCTCGGTGTCGAGCGCCTCCGCCACCTCTCGCAGCAGCTCCGTCGGGCTGAACGGCTTGCGCACGAAACGAGTCCCCGACTCGAGCACCCCGCGTGCAAGGATGGCGTCATCGGTGTAACCCGACATGTAGATCACTCGGAGCTCGGGCCGCGTCCTGGCCAGCTCCTGGGCGAGCGTGTTGCCCCCCATCCGGGGCATGACCACGTCGGTCAACAGCAGGTCGATCTCGCCCGCGTGGCGCAGTCCTGTCTGGAGCGCCTCGGCGCCGTCCACCGCGGACAGCACCGCGTAGCCCGCCCCTTCGAGGATTCGCGTGGCGACCTTGCGCAGCGCCTCCTCGTCCTCCACCACGAGGATGGTCCGGGTTCCCGCGGGTCGCCGCCGAATGGTCGGGCGCGCGATGGGCGTCGCGGCCGCCGCCGAGAGCTCGCGAGGCAGCTGGATCGTGAACGTCGTCCCCCGGCCCTCCTCGCTGTCGACCCTGATGTGGCCACCGCTCTGCTTGACGATGCCGTACACCGTGGACAGCCCGAGGCCGGTGCCCTTGCCCCTCTCTTTGGTCGTGAAAAACGGCTCGAAGATCTTTTCCTTGGCCTGCTGGTCCATGCCGCAGCCCGTATCCGCCACCACGAGCTGGACGTACGAGCCAGCCTTCACGCCCGGCTGGCGTACCGCGTAGTCCTCGTCGAGCTCGACGCACGCCGTCTCGATCGTGATCCGCCCGCCGGAGGGCATCGCGTCGCGCGCGTTCACCACCATATTCATGAGCACCTGCTCGAGCTGCCCGCGATCGGCCCTCACGAGGTGCGGCTCGGGCGCGAGCCGGAGCTCGAGGTCGAGGTCCTCCCCGATCACGCGCCGGAGCATCTTCTCCAGCTCGGACACCACCTGGTTGAGCTCGAGCACCGTGGGCTCGAGCACCTGCTTGCGACCGAAGGCCAACAGCTGCCGCGTGAGCGACGCCGCGCCCTCGGCGGCCTTGCGGATCTCGTCGAGGTCGCCTCGCACGGGGTCCGCCGCGGGGAGCGCCTCGCTCGCGAAGGTGGCGAAGCTCAGGATCACCGAGAGGAGGTTATTGAAGTCGTGCGCCACGCCTCCCGCGAGACGGCCGATGGCGTCCATCTTCTGCGACACGCGGAGACGCTCCTCGAGGTTCTGGCGCTCCTCCTCGGCGCGCTTGCGGTCAGTAATGTCCTGGGCGACGCCGAAGGTCTTGACCGTGCGTCCAGAGGCGTCCTTGACGATCGAGAACACGACGGAGAGGTAACCGAACTCTCCGTCGGCGTACCGCATGCGGTGCTCGACCTGCCGCTGGTAGCTCGCATCGGGAGCGTCGATTAACCCCCGGATCTCGTCGCCCACGATGCCGATGTCCTCGGGGTGACAGAACCGACGCGCGTAGTCTCCGGAGGACATCTGGTAGCCGCCCACCTCGGCGGCCGTGGTCCGGAAGATGCGGTAGAAGTGGTCGTTGAAGGTGAACAGGTCGCTGCCCACGTCGTACTCCCAGTGCCCCGCGCGCGCGAGCTCCAGCGCATGGGCCAGCCGGGCCTCGCTCGTTTGCAGCGCGTCCTTCGCACGGGCCTCGAGCTCCCGCTGCTGCGCCTCGCTCAGCTCCCGCTGGCGGCGCTCCTCGAGCACGACCGCGATCATCGAGGCCAGGTTGCTCACGAAGGGCGCGTACGGGAGAAACGCGTCGGGATCGGTCAAGAACACCGCGAGCTCGCCGTGGGAGCGCTGACCGAGCCGCAGCGGAAAGCGCCGCACGCCACGGTCTACCGTGAGGCTCCCAGCGGGCGGCACGTGGAGGGCCTTCGTCACCCCCGGCACGCGCTCGAGGCCCCGACCGACGAAGGCGAGGATCTCCTCCGGGCCACCCAGCTGGCCGGCCGTGCTCTCGATGAGGAGCAGCCGCGCGAGCACGTCTGCCGTGGGCGCACGTGCGTGGGTCACGACGAGAGCAGCTCTTCCGGACGGACGAAGAACGGGTTGTGGATGATCGTCCCGCGAACGGCCAGCATCGGATGAATGGCCAACACGTCCATGATGGTCGCGCCGTCGAAGGCGTGGCCGTCGTACTGGCAAAGCGCCGTCACCGGACGCTCGCGCAGGAGCCGGTTGACCATCGCCTCGTACTCCAACAGCCGGGAACCGCCGGGGACCCGGCCGATCTCGGCGCTCATCTCGCCGATGACCCTCGCCCCCGGACGGCCGGCACGAACCGCGTTGTCGTGGAAGGTGGCGAGGAGGTCCAGCATCCGTTCGGGGTCGAATCGCCCGTCCGCGAAGTAGACGCCCCGCGCCGAGGCGAAGCTGAGATGGCCCGCCTCGCGTTCGTCGGAGAGCGAGAGGCCGTCCCGGGCGAGCCAGGCTGCCGCCGCGTCTGCGCCCAAGTTGTCGGAGAAGCAGGCGGTGGTCTCGCCGTTCCGCAGGCCCTGCGAGAGGAACCGCAGCAGCGCCTCGTCGCGTTCGTTCGCGTCCCCGTAGATGTGGCAAAGATGCGTTCCGGGAGGCAAGAACGCTTCGCCGAACCCCAGATCGATGACCCGACTCTCCACGCCTTCCGTCCCCTCCCCCCCGACACTGACCAATTGTGTCACTCGGACGGGGACGGTCAAGGACGGTGGAGAATCGGTCGAAACCCCCGTGACGGGGTATTAGCGCAGGGAGTTGGCCAGCGCCCGAAGCGCCGCCTGGTCGGCCTGGGGCAGCGCGGCGCCGTGGTTGAGCTGCCGCTGAAGCTCGGGCCGGTCGAGGACGCTCTGCACGGTCTGCCTGCGTGCCTTGATCGTGTCGCTCCGGGCCTTGCCGAACTCCTCGAGGGCGCCGCGGGCCATCAGGCCGGTCCACAACACGTTCAGTCCGGCAAATACGGCCGGCAAGGCCGTCCCAACCACCGCCCAGCCGATCTCGCCGGGGTTGCCGCGCGCGATGGTCTCGCGCAGCACCGGGAGGGCCGTGGCCACACCGTGGGCGCCGAGCCCGATGTAGAAGGCGCCGATGCTGCCGACGAACGCCGCGAGGCCACCGCTGCCGATCCGCGAGCGAATCCCGGCCGCCTGAATCTTCTCCCGGTAGAGGGCATCCACCGGCTCGTAGCGCCGGGTGAGCGAGGCGAACGCCCTGCCGGTAGACTTGCCGGGCGCGAATTTCTGGTAGGCCCAGGTCTTTTCCGCCCGGGCCGGCGCAGAGCCGAAGAGGCCCGCGGCGAGCACGATCACGCATGCCGAGGTGCAGCGACGTCCAATGATAGCGAGCATGTTCCTCTCCCGGTTGGGTCGGTTTCGGTTTCCGCTGAGTGTTGCTTGCGGCCCGGCCACTACAAGTTCCGCGCCGTGGACGGTCGGCACGTGACCGCCTGAAATCATGGGCGTTGGCCTCGTACACCCCCCCTGGAGGCCTCCGAGGACGCCGCCAGCACTCTGCGAGAACCGGAGACAGGACGTCTCGAATGTTCGGGAGACCCGAGGGGGGCAAACCTTGCGGCAGGCTCGGTCAGCGGAAGCGACCGCCGCGCGGAAGCGAAGCGCAGGCGGCGAGCCCCAAAGAAAAAGCCCACCTCGGAGAGGCGGGCTTCAGGGTGCGAAAGAGGGGAGTCGAACCCCTACAGCCTTGCGGCCGCTGGAACCTGAATCCAGTGCGTCTACCAGTTCCGCCACTTTCGCAAAAACCGTCCGTGTCATAGCTCCGGCCCGTGGTGCCTGTCAAGGCATACGGCTCGCACGAGGCGCGAGGAGGTCACCGGCGGGGGTGCCCCCTCGGCGCCAGGCTCGCCGAAGGGGGGTCACCCCTGGCTCTCGTCGTCTACCAGAGCGCGCACGAGCCGCGCGACGCGGTCGAGGTCCAGGTCTTCGCCTTCCTCGCCCTCCGCGGCAGGCCGCACCGCTTCGGCCACGACGCGCGCGGTCTCCTCGCTCATGCGTCGCGTCACCTCCCGGTGCTCCTCGGCGACGAGCGGCTCGCCGAACTCGCCGGGGTCGGGTTCGGCGTCCGTCGGCGATTCGCCGATCACCGGCCGCAGCACGAGCTCCGAAGACGGGTTCCGATCCCCCGGCGCGGGGCGCTCCACCGTGGGGTCGTCGAGCCCGACGTGGTCGTCGGCGTCGACCTCGGTCGTCCGCGGAGCCTCGGAGGCCGCGGGACTCGCCGCCCCTTCCGCCGCCGGATGCGGGGCGGCGACGACGCGCAGGCCGGTGGCTGTGACGTGCCCCCCCAGCACCGCGGGGAGAGGTGACGGCGTCGTGACGGGCGCGCTCAGCCGCGCCAGCTCGCGGCTCGGGGCGGGACGACTACGCGGCTCGACGGCACGCAACACCTCTTCCCAGGGCGTCAGGCCGTCCAGCGGCGGCTCTTCTGCCGTCTCGGGCGCGCCGGCCAGTCCTCTCGGCAACCCATCCACGTCGGTGCGCTCGGTCTCCTCCTCGTCGGGCACCTCCACGGCGACGACCTCCAGGCTCTCCCTGAGCTGACGCGCCTCCCGCTCCGCGTCCTGCGCGCGCGCCTCCGCGCGGTGGGCCCGCTCGAGTGCCCGGTCTCGCGCGAGCTCGGCCTCGTGGCGTCGCAGCTCGGATTCCCGCAGCGCCGCCGCCGCGAGCTCCTGCCCACGCGCCTGCTCCTGCCCGAGCGCCTCGAGCTCCGCCCGCACGGTGGCGTGCAGCACGCGCTCGTTCTGCATCTCCGCCACGACGGCGGCCACCTGCGCCGCGTTCCGCGAGGCCTCGTCGCTCGTGAGCCAGATCTGCCCCTCCAGGGCCTCGAGCTGCCGCAGCGCCACCTCGAGCTCGGCCGACCGCACCTCGATCTCCAGCTCGCGCCGTCGCGCGGCTTCGGCCGACCTCGTCTCGAGCCCCTCGAGATCCCGTCGCAGCGAGGCGATCTGCTGCTCGTGGCCGCGCTGGAGGTCCACGATCTCCTGCCGCGCCTCGCCAAGCGAGGCCTGCAGCTCCACCAGCGCGCTGCTCCTCTGCTGCCCGTCTCCCTGCAGCTCGCTCACCAGCTCGTCCCGCTGCACGAGCGCGGCCCGCGCCGCGGCCACCTCTCCCGCCAGCGCCTCGAGCTGCGTGCGCCCCACGTCGAGCTGCGCCCGCAGATGCTCTTCCGTCCGTTGTCGCCGCTCGAGCTCGCGCTCGAGCTCCGCGTGCCTCCCTCTGACCTGCTTCAGCTCCGCGTCCGCCTCGAGCAGACGCACCTCGAGCGCGCCGAGCTGCGCCTCCCGCTCCGCACTGGCCGCCCGCGCCGCGTTCAGCTCCTCGCGAGAGCGCGCGTTCTCCGCCGCCGCCCCCTGCGCGCTGCCCTCGACCGCCGCGCGCGCCTCCCGCTCCACCGCGAGTTCGTCGCGCGCCGTCGCCTCCGCGCGCCGGAAACGCTCCGCCTCCTCGGCCTGGGCCCGCAGCTGCGCCGTGAGCTCCTCGCACCGCTGCCGGGCGCCCGACAGCTCCCGGTCGAGCGCGTCGATCTGCTCCCCCCGCGCCCGAAGCTCCCCCTGCAGGTCCGCCGCGACGGCCCCTCGCGCGAACAGCTCGTCGGTCTGCTGCTTCAGCCGGCCGAGCTCCTCCTCGCGCGCCCTGAGCTGGCCGCGGAGCTGCCCCACCGCGGCCTCGAGCTCCATCGCCCGACCCGCCACCTGCGTCTCTCGCTCCACCCGCGCGCCGAGCTCGCCCCGAGCGCTCTGGAGCTGTTGCTCGGCCACCTCCGCGCGCAACCCGAGCGTGCGCTGGTCCGCCACCGCCTCGATGGCCCGCGCCTCGGCCTCGCGCAGCTCGGTCAACCGCTTGGTCAGCTCGCCCCGCAGGCGGTCGCGCTCCTGTGCCACCTCGCTGAGCAGCTTGCCCCGCTCGGTCCACTGCCCCACGCGCGCGTGAAGGTCCGCCGACTGGCCCCGCGCCGCGTCCAGCTCGCGTCCCAGCTCCTCGATCCGCGCCCTCAGGTGGCGGAGCTCCTCCTCGCGCTGCGAAGCGATCTCGACGCGCGACGTGAACTCCGCCTGCAGCCTCTCGCGACGGTCGCGAACCTCCGCCAGCTCCGCCGACAGGTGCGCCACCCGCTCGACGAGGGCCCCGCGCTCCTCCTGCATCGCGAGCCGCGCCGCCTCCGCGCGCTCGCACCGTTCCTCCTCGGCCATGGCCGTCTCGCGAAGGCGGTCGCGCTCGACGAGTAGCGCCGAGAAGCGATCGCGAAGCGCTCCCGCCTCTTCGACCACGCGTCGCAGCTCCTGACTCAGCCGCTCCGCCTGGCGCCCTGCCTCGTCGGCGGTGCGGCGCGCCTCGTCCGCCGAATCGCCCACCTCGCGTCTCTCTCGCCGGAGGTGCTCGAGCTCCTCTCCGAGCTCGAGCTGGGAGCGAAGCAGCTCGTCGAGCTGACGGCGCGTCCGATCCCTCTCGAGGGCCAGCTCGGTCGCCGCCGATTCGGCCTCCTGCGCCCTGCGCCCCGCGTCCATCCCCACGCGCCGCGCCTCGGCCAGCGCCTGCTCGAGCGCCGCGTGCTGCGCCAGCGCCAGCTCCACCTGTCCCTTGAGCCGCCCCTGCTCGCGCGCCACCTGCGATTCGTGCACCTGCGCAGCGCGGGCCACGCCGCGCGCCTCGGTCAGCTCCTCCTCGAGGCGATGCAGCCGCGCTGCCCGTCCCGCCAGCCCCGCCAGCTCGGCCTCGTGCTGCTTGAGCTCCGCGCGGAGCCGCGTCACCTGCTCTCGTTCGCGCGCCCGCTCGTCCTCGTCGGAGACCGAGGAGCCGTCGGGCGGGTCCGGCGCGACCACGCTCTCGGCCGGCAGCGCGACCAGGGCGTAGCGCGTGAGCTCGGGCAGCGGCAGCCGCGACGCCAGGACGGCGAAGTGCCCCGCCTCCTCGGGTTCCCCGCTCAGCTCGTCGCGCACGCTCAGACGCTGCGCTGCGAGCGGCGGGTCCAGGTAGCTCACGGTCACGCCGACGAACGCGGCCTGCCCCAGCGTAGCCACCTCGGGGAAGCGACCGCGCACGAGCTCCACGAGCTCCCAGTACGAGAGCGCGTCGGGACCCACCGGCTCCGAGCCCCGGCGCTCCGGGTTCGGGGCGACCACGAGCAGGATCCCCGCCGGGGCGAGCAGCCGCTCGAGCTCGTCCATCCAGCGCTCGCGCAGCGCGGGCCAGCGCTCGAAGAGGTCCGGAGCGATCACCACGTCCACGGAGCCCGCGGGAAGTGGAAGCGGCGGACCGTCGGCCCGGAGGCGTTCCGCGCCGCGAAGGGCCTCTCCTCCGCCGGGTTCCCAGGTCGTCAGGCTCCGCGGACGCCCTCGCGCCAGCAGTACCGTCCCCCGCTCATCGCGCGCCCCCACCTCGAGGACGCGCCGGTCGTGGACGAGCGGCTCGGCCAGCAGGTAAATGGGCAGGTGACTCGCATTCGTCATCGGCGTGGGCGAACCCGTCTCGGCGCGGCCTACCAGGGCGACTGCGTGATTTCCATCGAAACGGTGGGGTTGAAGACCAGGACCGACGTCTTGTTCACCAGCGGGTGCTTGACGAGCTCCTGGTATTCCGCAGAGGCACCGACGTGCGTCGCGCTCTTCGTGAATTGGATGCGCAGGTTCGGATCCGTGACCCCGAGCTCCCGGAACTTGCTCTCGGTGCGGCGCCGCAGATTGGCCAAGAACTCTCCCTCCGCGGCGCCCTCCATCCGGCGCTGGGCGTAATACGCGGCGGTGCTATCGCCCAAGATCCCCTTCGCCTTCCACTTGCGGTAGTGCGGCGGTCCGTACTGCACGCCCCAGTAGATGGCCGCAGCAGCGCCCAGATAGAGCAGGATCGAGACAGCGTTCAGACCTCGGGGTTTCTTGTAGTCCGACATCGACGACAGCCTCCTAGCGACCAGCCCACGGCGCAGCCACCGTCGGAGGGAGCCTCGCTTGCGCGGTTGACTTGAAAAGCGACGCGGTTACCATCAGACGGTGCTCCATTCTCCCACAATCTTGGTTGCAGGTGGAGAAGCCGTCTTTCTCGACCTGCTCGACCAGCTGCCGACCTCGCGCTGCCGGCTCCTCTTCTGCGAGACCGTCGGTCAGGTACTCGATCGCGCCTCGAGCGCCCAGCTCGTCGTCGTGGACGCGGATCTGCCGGGCGGAGGAGAGGAGCTCTGTCGGCGATTGCGCGCGCAGGCTCAAACGCAGGCCCTGCCTCTGGTGTTGCGAGGCGGCAAGCGCCCCACGCCGCAGGGTCTCGTCGACGCCGTCGTCCCCGCGGAGGGGCTGACCGAGCTGATGAGCGCCATCGAGCGCCTCTGTCCCGGGCTCGGGGCGACGGGCGCCCGCGCGAGCTCCCCGGCCGCCGTCGCCGAGCTCGCGAAGCCGGCGGCCGCGTCACCCGCACCTGCGACAGCCACGCGCGGCGGCGCGGCAGCGGTCGGTTCCCCCCGCGGGCCGTCTGCGGCCAGCGCGAGCGGCTGGCCCCCCACACCGCCCACGCAGGCCTCCGGCGAGCCCTTCCTCGCCTTCAGCGTGCGGCTGGCCGAGTACCTGCAGTCCGTGATGGATCGCCTGCGGTCGCCTGATCCGCTCTCTGAGGCGGACCGGCAGGGCTTCCTCTCGGTCGTGGGCGACTTCCTCACCACCACCGACGCGCTGCTCCAGGCCGGTCAGCGCGCGATCAACGAGGCGCTCTCCGCGGGCGACCTGCAGCAGATGCGGCTCCTCACCACGGAGCGAAACGGCCTCGTCGAGCGGTTTCAGGCGCTCCGATCGGCGCAGCAGCAGGTCTCCCAGCCGGTCGAGGCCCTGGAAGCCGGGGCCGTGACGTTGCCCAGCCTGCAGAAGAGCGCCCTCACCCGCGCGTACGAGGCCAAGCAGGCGCAGGGACCCAAGGCTGCGCCCCGCCCTCGTCGCCCGACCTCGACCGCCGGGTCCGCTGGGTCTGCCGCCCGGCAGCGCGCGGGCCAGGCCACGCGCTCCGTCTCCGGGTGGCTCGTCGTCGGCGCGCTCGGAGGCCTGGCGCTCCTCGGTGGAGGCGGCTACTGGCTCTGGCAGAGATCGCAGGCGCCGGGCAGCAGCCCGGCCACGCGCGGCAGCAACGCCGCCCCGCTCATGCGGTGGGTCACGGTGACCGAAGGTCCGACGGGTTTCGTGGTTCAGCCGAAGGCCGAGGACCCCGAAGGCGACCGCGTGACCTTCGCCATCCGCTGGCTCGTGGATGGAAAGCTCGTGGTCGGAGCCCACACCGCGCGCCTCGGTCCGGAGAACTATCGTGGTGCGCGCAGCGTCCAGGCGGAAGTGACGCCGCTCGACCCGCTCGGACCGGGGAAGGCCATGGTCTCGCAGCCGCGGGTTCCCGCCGCGCCGAAGACGGACTCGCCACCGCCCCCCCCTTCGCCGCGGCGGAAGTAGCTCCTACCGCAGGTGGGCCTCCACCGCCTTGTGCAGCGCGAACACCGCATCCTTGACCTGCGGATAGGGCGCCTTGGTCTGCACCTTGACGACGAGCGACGTCCAGAGCGCGGCCGGAACGCCCGCCTTGGTGGCCGCGTTGGCGATCCCCTTGGAGGCGCTCACGCCGAGTGAATCGCCCGGCACGTAGATCATGGCGAGCAGGTTGGCCTTGTTCGCCAGCTCGAAGAGCGCGGCAGCCTTGGCGCCGTGCGCGGCCTTCAGGTGCCCGTGAATCGGCGCGCCGGCCTGCTTCAGGAGGTACCGTAGCACCGCCGCGCTGTCCTTGGCCCGCACGCCCGTCTTCGGGGGCAGCGGCGGAACGCTGGTGCCGAGCGCCTTGGCCAGGATCTCCGCCTTCTTGAAGATGTTGGTCACGGCCCCCTCCGGTGCCCCTTGCGCGTGGCCCACCGCCGCGAGACCGAGATTCCTCCCGAGGCTGTACGCGATGAGCTCCTTCGAGATCTTCGCCTCCGCGCGGTTCGCTCCCCCGACGGCCGCAAGGACACCCAGCACCACGACTCCCATTCCTAGGCAACGCATCGCCCGCTCCTTTCGTTCTCATCGCATGCGCCTCGAGGTCCACCGCACGGTCGACCGGCGCAGCCTCGGTCGCTGTGGGACGCGTCGCGCTTCCCGCGCCACGGCGTGATGTACGCCCCTCGCCGGACACCCTTCCCGGGGGCCCCGCCCCTTCACACCTCTGCAGCTCGCCGAAGCGCCCGGTACTCGTCGCTCATCCAGTACCGGACGAGCTCGAGCGCCAGCGGGTTTCTCTGCAGCGCCCACACCTGCCGCTCCGCGTCGGCCCCCTGCGGGAGCCGCGGGTCGTTTCGGCGCAGGTGAGAGAGCGCGGCCTCCAGGTCGTTGACCATCCGGAGCCCCGTGCGCACCGCCGTGTACTGCATCGCGCGCGCCCATTCGGCCATGTTCGGGCGACGACCGACGAGCAGATCCTGACAGGCCTCCTCGAGCGCCCGCCGTCCCCTCCGACTGAGGCTGCGCTGAATGACGCGGGCCCACTCCGCCACGTCCGCCTCCTCGGCGCCGTCCACCGGATAGGTCGGATCGATCGATCGGCACGCGGCCTTCACCAGCACGTCGAGCGCTCCGCCGTCGAGACCGTACGCGACCCAGGTCCGGTTCCGCAGGTAGCTGAGCAGGACTCCCATCCAGAAGCGCACCTCGCGCGAGGGCAGAGCGGCCATCAGGCCACCGCCCACGACGAGGGCAGGGGGGTCCGTCAGGAGCAGGTCCATGTCCCGCGACCGCGTGGGGGAGACGTAGACCTCCACCTCGCGAGCCAGCCCCAGACGATCGCCCACCTCGCGCAGCAGCGCCTTGAGCGGATCCTCCGAGCGAGCCGGAAGCCGGTCGGCCCGACCGATGTGCCACTCCTCGAGCGGCGGCGGCCGCAGCCGGTGCGCCACCTCGCCGAGCACCGCCAGGAGGGCCCTCCCGGCCGACGACTCCGCCGGATGGACGAGCTTGGCCTCCGACAGCGTGTCGTCCACCGGCCCGCTCGGCTCGCGCACGCCGCGAGCGCGGTGCTCGCGGTAGGCCCGCTCCTCGGGCTCCGTCGCCGCCCCGACGCAGACCAGCACCGTCACCGCAGCGTGGGCCTGTTCGTGCGCGCCGAGCCGGGTCCAGATCGTGCGCAGCTGCCGCAGGCTCTCGGCGTTGAGCGGGTCCAGCGCGAGCACCTCGCGATGCGCCGCGATGGCCTCGGGGAGCCGCCCCTCGTGCGCCAGAATCCGCGCGCTGGCGAGCCGCGCCTCGATGTTTCGCCCGTCCGCCGCGATCACGGCCCGGTACTGCTCGAGCGCCTCGGCGTTCCGCCCGAAGCGCTGGTGCAAGATCTCCGCGAGCTGGATCCGGCGACCGATGTTGCGCTGCTGCTGCTCCTCGGGAAGCGCGACCAGATAGGCCCGCAGCGTCTCCGAGAGCGTCTCCCACTGCGCGAGCCGCGCGTGGAGGTCCACGAGCCGAGAGATCAGCCGCTCGCTCGTCGGGGCCACGGCCAGGGCGTTGCGCAGCTGCTCGGCGGCCATCTGCGGGTCGCCGAAGCCCTTCTCGTGGATCTCGGCGAGCGCCAGGTAGTGCTCGACCTGCCGGTCCGCGTCGGGCTCGATCTCGATCACACGACCCAGCGTCTCGGCCGCGTTCTCCCAGTCCCGGCTCCAGACGAACAGCTCGTAGAGCCGTCCGAGCGCGCGGCGGTCTCGCGGTGCGATGGCGAGGACGTTCTGGTAGCAGGAGATCGCCTGCCGGTGGTCGGCGAGCTTCTCGCTCCAGATATCGCCCAGCTGATAATGAGCCCGCCGCAGCAGCTCCGGATCGTCGCTGAGCGTCACGATGCGCGAGAGCACGGCCACCGCCTCGTGCCACTGATCGAGACCCACGTGGAGCTCCCCCAGCGTGAGCAGCGTCGGCAGGTGGTTCGGATCCAGGCGCACGGCCCGACCGAGCGTCGCCACCGCCTCCGTCGGCGCGTGGAGGTGCTCGCGCTGAATCCACGCCATGCGCGCGATGAGCTCGATCTGGAGCATCGTCGCGTTGCCGGTGGTCGGTCGCGCACCCGAGCCGACGGCCTCCACGCGTCGCCGGCTGACCTCGACGAGCTGCTCCCACGCTCCCCGCTGCACGAGGAGCTGCTCCAGCCGCCCCGCGGCCTCCTCGTGGAAGGGGTCGATCGTCAGCACCTGCTGCAGCGCAGCGACGGCACGATCCAGCTCGCCGAAGCGCTCCTGGTACGAGCTCGCGGCCCGCAGCAGGCTCTCGAGCGCCAGCGTGCGGTCCCGCGAAAGCGCCGCCTCACGTTCCAGGCTCTGCGTCGCCTCCCGCCACTGCTCCAGACGTTCGCGGAGCCGTCGCAGCTCACGAACGACGAGCCAATCCTCCCCGAGCGTCGCCGCCTCGGAGAGCGCCTCCGCGGCGCCCGCCAGATCGGAGGCCTCCTCTCGAACCACGGCGAGCCGGAGAAGAATGCTGCGCCGCAGGTCGGGTTCCTTCTCGCGCGCGAGCTGCGCCTCGAGAACGCGCCGCAGCGCCGCCGAGTCGCCGGCCTCCTGGTGCCGCATGGCCAGCACGTCGAGGGCGGCCCCCTCGTCCGGCCCGAGCTCTACGATGCGCTCGTAGAGGGCCGTCGGGTCGCGCTCCGGCTGCAGCCGCACCTCCACCACGCTCGCCGCCTCGTAGAGGTAGTTGACGGCGTCCTGGACGTTGCGCGACGCCGCCGCGAGCCGCTCGTAGGTCTCGGCTAGACGCTCGAAGTGACCGAGGCGCCGATAGAGCCGCGCGAGGGCCTCGAGCGTCTCGAGGTTGTCGGGCTCGGCGGCCAGCGCCTGCTCGTAGTAGCCGGCCGCCCGCTCCGGATCGAGCAAGCGATGGTCCCATACCTCGCCGAGCTGCTTGAGCAACGAGACGCGACCTCGCTCCTCGCCGCACGCGCGCAGCGCCTGCTCGTAGAGCTCGGCCACCTCGCCGTAGCGCCCATCGGCGACGAGCAGCCTCAGCAACGCCTCGCGCGACGCCTCGTGGTCCGGGCTGAGCTCGAGCGCCTGGCGGTAGCAGTAGGCGGCCTGTCCCTTCTCTCCGAGGCGGGCCTCCCACACCTCTCCGATCGTGTAGAGGGCGGTGGCCTTGTGCCGGGGCTCGGAGAGGGCCGCCGCCTTGCGCTGCATGACTTCGACCAGCCGCGGCCACTGCCCCTGCCGCCGGTGAATGCGCGCCAGCGCCTGGAGCGCCGGCAGGAACCCGGGGACGTGGTGCACCGCCTGCTGGTACGCGGCGAGCGCCTCGTCGTCCTTCAGCAGCTGCTCCTCGTAGATCTCGCCCAGCTTGTAGAGCAGCAGGCCCATCCGATCCGCCGGAAGCCCCCCTCGGTCGAGCTCGCTGCGAAAGAGCTCCACGAGCTCCACCCAGTTACCGCGACGATGGTAGATGCGCCCGAGCGATTTGAGGGTGGGAGCGTGCCCGGCGCTCCACTCGAGGATCTGCTGGTAGCGCGCCACCGCGTCGTCGAGTCGGTCCAGCCGCGTCTCGCAGGTCTCGGCCGCCTGGTGCGCCAGCGCCAGCCGCAGCTCCGGGTCGCTCGTCTGGGCGATCTCCTGGTCGAGCACCTCGAGCAGGCTGTCGAAGCGCTGCGCGGCAGCGTAGAGCCGCGCGAGCATCTGCAGGAGCGGGCCGTGCCCCGGTCGTGCGGCCAGCGCGCGACGACAGTAGGCGATCGCCCGGTCGGGGTCCCCCTGGCGCTCCTCGCAGACCCGCGCCATCTGTTCGAGGAGCTCGGCCCCGTCGGCCGGCGGCAACCGTTCGAGTCGCGACTCGAGCAGGATGAGCAGCGCCGCCCAGTCCTTCGTCGTCGAATAGAGGCGTTCGAGCGCCCGCTCCGCCGGTCCGAAGTGCGGCACGGTCGCGAGCGCCCGGCGGTGCAGCTCGACGGCCCGCCGCGGGTCGTTCAGCCGCGCCTCGCAGAGCTCCGCCACCGCGCAGAAGCGCGCCGCGCGCGCCTGAGGGTCCTGGATCGCCTCGGCCTCGGCGGCGTACATGCCCGCCAGCTCCGCCCACGCGCCGCGCCGCTGATACAGCCGGCCGAGCGACTGGAGCGCCGGAACGTACGCCGGGTCGAGCGCCGCCGCGCGCCGATAGTGGAGCAGCGCGTCCTCCTCGCGACCCAGCCGTTCCTCGAGCAGTTGCCCGAGCTGGTGGTGCGCCGAGACCCGCTCGGCGTCCTCGCGCAGCGTGGCGATGAGCTCGGGGAGCGCCTCGGCCAGCTCGGCGTGCAGGCCGCTCTGCTGGAGCAGCTCGACCAGCTCCTGCAGGATCAGCGGGTCGGGGGCCTCGAGGCGCGCCCGCCGCAAGAGCTCGAGCGCGCGGTCCGGCTGCTCCAGGCGGTCCCGGCAAAGGCGTGCGGCCCCGAGGTAGGCCATCGCGCGCTCCCGCCCGCTCGGCGCGAGCTCCGCCTCGGTGAGGAGCACGTCTACCAGGTCGCCCCACCGCTGTCGCTGGTGGTACAGGCGCTTCAGGGCCGACCGCACCGACGCGTTCGCGGGATCCTCCGACAGCGCCACCGCGTAGGTCTCGATCGCCGCCTCGGCCTGGCCCAGCTCCTCCTCTTGCAGCCGCGCCACCTCGTTGTAGAGCAGGCTTCGCTGCCTCGGGTCACGGGTGGCCGCCGCCGCGCGACGGCAGATCTCGAGCAGGCCCTTGGTGTCCTGGCGTCTCCAGTAGAGGCTGCGCAGCCGATGCAGCGCGTGAGGCTGTCCGGGGTCCGCGTGGAGCGCCTCGACGTAGCAGCGGATCGCCGCCTCGCCGTTGCCGAGCCAGTCCTCGTAGATCCGCCCCTTCTGCCACTGGAGCTGCGCCAGCGCCGCCGGAGTCCCCGCCAGGTGGAGCTCTGCGTCGAGGAGCGTCAGCACCATGGCCCAGTTCTGTCGCGCCGCGAAGACCTGCCTCGCCGCGCGCAGACTGGCCACGTTCTCCCCCGCGAGCCGGTAGGCCTGCTGGTAGTGGTGGATCGCGCGACGCTGGTCGTGAAGCTGCTGCTCGTAGATGACGCCCAGCTCGAGGTGCAACCGGGCCTGCTGCGCCTCGTCCGCCGCGGCGAGCTCGCGCTGCGCGTCGAGGACCAGGCGTCGCGCCTCGTGCGCCACGTCGGTACGCGGCTCGAAGACCGTCGCGACGACGAGGGGCCCCTCCTCCTCCTCGGGCTCGGGCAGCACGAACTCCGCGGTCACCATGTCGGCGACCGGTCCGTACTGATCCTCTTCGTCGTCGGTAGCTGCGACCCGGCGAAGCCGGGGCTCGTCGGCCATGCGGCGATTCTCTCCCACGCCTGGTCAAAAATGAAGGGGCAAACCCTGCTCGACCATGTCCGTTTTGATACACTCGAGCCGTGCACGCCCTGCTGCTTGCCGCCCTCGTCGCGGCCGCTCCTGCGGCTGCGGTACCCGAGGCGCCGGCGCGCCTCAAGCCTCCCGCGCGCCCGATCCCGCTCGTGGTCGTGTTGCGCGAACCGGGGATCACGACCTTCGAGCAGGTGGCCGAGGAGTTTCAGGAGCGCGTGCGCGCGGCGGTCCACGTCGTGGCCGTCCGACGAGACCAGCAGAGCTCCCTCGTCTCGTGGCTCGAGCAGGTCCGTCCGAACCTTGTCTTCACCATCGGGCAGCTCGGCTACGACCTCGTGCGCAAGGCCAAGCTGCCGCCCGTCGTCCACGCCCTCGCGTTCGACCGCCAGGAGCCCGACGACCACGGCATCCACGCCCACGTCGCTCCGCAGGCCGTCTTCGAGGCCTTTCGCGCCGCACGTCCGCAGCTCCGCATGCTCGCCGTGCTCGTGGGTCCCACCGGCCAGCCGCTCCTCCCCGCGGCGCACGCCATGGCGAGCCGCATGGGGCTCCAGCTCGTCGAGCTACGCGCCTCCTCCCCGGCCGACGCCGTCCGCATCCTGCGACGCATGGCTCCCGCTGTCGGCGGCCTCTGGCTCCCCGCCGACCTCACGCTCCTCACGCCGCAGGTCGTGCAGTACGCCGTCGGGCTCCAGTTTCGCCGCCGCATTCCGCTGATGGGGGCGACCCTCAGGCACGTGCAGCAGGGGGCCCTCTTCGCCCTCGACTACGCACCGGACCAGATCGGCAGGCAGGCCGCCGCGATGGTGAACCGCCTGCTCTCCTCCCCCGCGCGCCCCGACCGACGCGTCGGCTCCGGCGACGGCTTCGGCATGCTCACCGGCCCGTACGGCGTCGGTTCCCCGCGCCTCGGCCTCAACCTGGGCACCGCGGAGCGCATTCGCGTCAACCTCGACCTCCTCAGGGCGCGCGCCAGCGAGGTGATGCAGTGAGGAGGAGGCGCCCGACCGACGAGCGCGTCACGATGAGCGGCCTCGCCCGCGCGCTCGACGGAACCGTCGCCGTGCGCTGGTGGCAGCGCTTCCAGACACGCCTCCTCAGCTCGCTGATCCTGCTCTCGGTCGCGACGTCGCTCGCCGCCGGGTCGATCTACTACACGCGCCAGGTCAAGTTCGTCGAGGAGGAGCAGGCCAAGCGAGGCGCCACGCTGATCTCGAACCTCGCCGGCCAGAGCGAGCTGGGCGCCTATTCGGGGGACCGCGCCTTCCTCATGGTTCCGGCGCGCCGCGCCTTCCTCGAGGCGGACGTCAACTACGTACAGATCTACAACAGCCGCGGCGACGAGCTCGTCCGGATGGCCAAACCCGACGTGCGGCCCCGTAGCACCTTGCCGCCGGGGATGCTCGAGCAGCTCCTCGCCGATCCGAGCGGACGGCCGACGACGCGCCGCCACGAGAGCTACGACGACCTGCTCGCCCCCATCGTCACGCTGCAGGGGAGCGCCGAGGAAGGGATGTTCGGCGAGCCGGGGATCAGTCCCTCCACCGTCATCGGCGTGGCGCGACTCGGCCTCTCGCGCACTCCTGCCGAGGCCAAGCTCCGCGAGATCCTGCGCTGGGGCACGTACCTGACCCTGATCGTCCTCGTGATGGGCGTCCTGCTCGCGCTCTTTCTGGCGCGACGCATCTCGCAGCCGGTCCTCGAGCTCGCCCGCGGAGCCGACGAGCTCCACCGCGGCCGTCTCGGCTACCAGCTCGAGGTCCATCGCTCCGACGAGCTCGGGCTCCTCGCGGAGTCCTTCAACCGCATGTCGGCCAAGCTGCGCGACACGGTGGACACCCTCGCGCATCTCAATCGCAACCTGGAGCAGGAGGTGGCCAGCCGCACCGTGGCGTTACGGCGGAGCCGGGACTTCATCGCTCTGCTCAACGCGCCGCTCCAGCTCCACAGGCTCCTCGACACCGCGCTCGACGCCCTGGTGCGCGTGACCCGCGCCTCGGCGGGAGCCGCCTACCTGGCCACGAGCCCCGACCAGATCGAGCTCGCGGTCTCCCAGGGACTCCTCACCAACACCTTCGACGCGCAGCTCACCGGCGCGGAGGAGATCGTGCGACAGGTCACCGAAGGCCACCGCGCGGTCGTCGTCGTGGACCTCCCCGAGGACACCACGGTGCGAAAGGAATGCCCCGACGCCCGCGCCGTCATCTACGCCCCCGTGCGCCACGGGGAGCGCCTGGAGGCCGTCGTCGTCCTCGCCCTGGCCGCGCCGCCCCCCGACGACGTCGTCGACTTCGTCGAGCACGCTGGGCCCCAGCTGGCCATCGCCGTGAGCAACGCTCGCGCCTACGCGGCCGCCGAGCGCCTGGCCCGGGACCTCGAGCAGCGCAACGTCACCCTGCAGCAGCAGCGCGATCAGCTGCAGGAGATGAACCGCCTCAAGTCGCAGTTCCTGGCCAACATCTCGCACGAGCTCCGCACGCCGCTAAACGCCATCATCGGCTACACCGAGCTCCTCGCCGACGGGATCTACGGCGAGGTCTCCGCCGAGCAGGCCCAGAGCCTGGGCGGCATCGGCGAGAACGCGACGCACCTCTTGCAGCTGATCAACGAAATCCTGGACCTCTCCAAGGTCGAGGCGGGAAAGATGACCCTGGCCTTCACCGACGTGAACCTGCCGCAGCTCGTCCGGGACGTGGTGGACCACACCGCCCCCCTCGTGCGCGACCGCCCCTACCAGGTGGAGACCTCGCTGCCCGAGGGAGCCCTGCGCGTCGTCACCGACGCGGCGAAGGTGCGGCAGATTGTAGCGAACCTCCTCAGCAACGCGGTAAAGTTCACCCAGGAAGGGTCGGTGCGGGTCGTGCTGGAGCCACGCGCCGAGGGCGGTGCGACGATTCAGGTGATCGACACCGGCATCGGGATTCGCCCCGAGCACCTGGACGTGATCTTCGACGAGTTCCGTCAGGTGGACGGCTCCTCCACCCGACAGCACGGCGGTACGGGGCTCGGCCTGGCCATCTCACGGAAGCTCGCGACGATGATCGGTGGGCAGATCTTGGTAGAAAGCCGTCACGGCCAGGGCAGTCGCTTCACGCTCATCATTCCGCGGGGCGAACCGAAGGCCGAGGCTCCGCGGTCGCCGAGAACCCGACCCGAAGTTGAGCTCACACTGGGAGAACGACATGTCGGTCGATCCTAAGGCGCCGCAGATCGTCCTCCTGGTAGAGGACAACATCCACAACCGGCGCATCTTCTCCGGGGTGCTCAGGCACTACGGCTACGAGGTGCACGAGGCCGAAAACGGCGAGCAGGCCGTCGAGCTCGCGCAGGCTACGCGACCGGACATCATCCTGATGGACCTTTCGCTTCCCGTCCTCGACGGGTGGGAGGCCACGCGCCGGATCAAGCTGGTACCGGGCCTGGCGAACGTCCCGATCATCGCCCTCACCGCGCACGCCATGTCGGGGGACGACCAGCGCGCGCTCGAGGCGGGTTGCGACGGCTACCTCTCGAAGCCCATCTCCCCGAAGCGGGTCGTCGCCGAGGTCGAACGCGTGCTGCAGACCCGCGCGCCGACGGGCGAGTGACGGCCCTGCGCAGCTCGTCGCCGCCGCCGGAGCTCGCGTCCTACGGCTCCGCCTCCGACGCCGAGCGCCGCCGCCGCCGCACGTTGTAGACCCCCTTGCCCGTGGCGAGCACCGTGACCGGGTCCGCCACGGTGACGATCTTCATGTCCGCCACGCCCACGCGGTTGCCGAGCCGCACCACCGTGGCCTGGCAGATCAGGTCCTCTAGCGGCGCCGGCCGCAGGTAGTCCACCCGCAGGTCCACCGTGGCGATCCGATCGCCGGACTCGATCCCGGTCCAGACCGCAGCGCCCCCGGCCGTATCGATCAGCGCGCTCAGCACGCCCCCGTGCAGCGCGGGTCGCATCGGGTCTCCCACCAGCTCCTCTCGATAGGGGACGAGGAGCTCGGCGAAGCCGCGGCGCACTTCCTTCACGGTGATGCCCAGGTAACGATTGAACGGCACCAGGGCCATGAACTGCCGCACGATCTCGACGTCCACGGTCTCGCGCATGGCACTCTTTTCCAAATCGTCCGCGCTTAATCTACCATGAGGCGATGATTCTCCGTACCAGCGTGGGCCGCCCCTATCCCCTCGGCGCCACCGTCGGGCCCGAGGGGATCAACTTCGCGATTTTTTCGCAGCACGCGACGGCGATCTACGTCGAGCTCTTCACCCACCCCGACGACAGCCGCCCTGCGGCGACCCTCAAGCTCGACCCCCAGACCCACCGCACGGGCGACGTCTGGCACGTCCACGTCTACGGGCTCGGCCACGGCCAGCTCTACGGCTACCGCGCCGACGGTCCGTACGCGCCGGCGGAGGAGGGGCACCGCTTCAACGTCCACAAGCTGCTCTTCGACCCCTACGCGCGCGCTCTCATCGGCGGCTACGACACCGAGCACGACGCCCTCTACGGCTACGACCGGCGCTCGCCGCTCGGCGACCTGAGCTTCAGCAGCGAGGACAGCGCCCCCTACACCGTCAAGTCCGTGGCGATGGCCCCCTCCCCTTTCGACTGGGAGCAGGCCCGCCCGCTCCGCCTCCCGCTCGAGGAGTGCGTGTTCTACGAGGTCCACGTCAAGGGC
This sequence comes from Deltaproteobacteria bacterium, assembly GCA_020848905.1. Classification (NCBI taxonomy): domain Bacteria; kingdom Pseudomonadati; phylum Myxococcota; class Myxococcia; species Deltaproteobacteria bacterium. The sequence continues at coordinate 117,273 of JADLHG010000018.1, read as the reverse complement.
CTGAGCTTCCACCCGTCGTCGGGCGTCGGCCATCCCGGCTCGTACCTGGGCGTCGTGGAGAAGATCCCGCACCTGGTCCAGCTCGGGGTGACCTCGCTCGAGCTTTTGCCCGTCCACGAGTTCAACGCCGACGAACTGGCGCGCGCCGACCCCGAGACGGGCCGCCCGCTCCGCAACTACTGGGGCTACTCCACCCTCGGGTTCTTCTCGCCCGAGCAGGACTACGCCGCCGACCGCCAGCCCACCGCGGAGGTGGACGAGTTCCGCTACATGGTCAAGCGCCTGCACCAGGCCGGCATCGAGGTCATCCTGGACGTGGTCTTCAACCACACCGGTGAAGGCAACGAGTGGGGCCCGACCCTCGGCTTTCGCGGGCTCGACAACGCCGTCTATTACTGCCTCGAGCGCAACCGCTACTACCGGAACTACTCGGGCTGCGGCAACACCGTCCAGTGCAACCACCCCGTCGTGAAGCAGTTCATCCTCGACTGCCTGCGCTACTGGGTGGCCGAGATGCACGTCGACGGCTTTCGCTTCGACCTCGCCACGATCCTGGGGCGGGACCGGCGCGGCGAGTGGATCGGGGACCTGAGCCTCCTCTACGACATCGGTGGCGACCCGATCCTGCGCGGCTGCAAGCTCATCGCCGAGGCCTGGGACGCGGACGGCATGTACAAGGTGGGCGGCTTCCCGCACGGCTGGGCCGAATGGAACGGGCGCTTCCGCGACGACCTCCGTCGCTTCGTCCGCGGCGACCAGGGGCTCGTCCCCTCCCTGGCGCGACGCCTCGGCGGGAGCCGCGACCTCTTCGGACACAAGCGGAGCCCCGCCCACAGTATCAACTTCGTCACCTGTCACGACGGCTTCACGCTCCGCGACCTCGTCTCCTACGAGCAGAAACACAACGAGCGCAACGCCGAGGGGGGGCGCGATGGCTCCGACGACAATCACGGCCACAACCACGGCGTGGAGGGGGAGACCGACGATCCAGCGGTGCGCCTCCTCCGACGCCAGCAGGCCAAGAACGTCATCGTGGCGCTCTTCCTCTCGCGCGGCACGCCGATGCTCCTCGGCGGGGACGAGATCTGGCGCACCCAGAAGGGCAACAACAACACCTACTGTCAGGACAACGAGCTGAGCTGGTTCCACTGGGAGCTCGACGCCGAGGCCCAGGAGATGCTGCGCTTCGTGCGGCTCGTCGTCGGGCTCCGCCGGCGGCACCCCGCGCTACGACGCGCGAGCTTCGTGGACCCCTTCGTCGGTGACGGCGGTGGCGTCGTGTCGCTGGCCGGGGCCGACATCCACTGGCACGGCGTGCGGCTCGGGCGCCCCGACTGGTCTTTTCATTCGCGCACGCTCGCGCTGCACATCCAGGGGAAGGCGCCCCCTTCGGTCCCGACGTCCGATGACGCCGACCTGTACGCGGTGTTCAACGCCTGGAGCGAGGCGCTCTCCTTCGAGCTGCCCCACTGCGCCCCCCCGCACCGGTGGCATCGGGTGATCGACACGGCCCTCGAGTCCCCGCTCGACATCGTGGCCGAGGAGGAGGCCCCGCTGGTGCACGAGAACACCTACCTCGTCCAGCCCCGCTCGTCGATCCTGCTCGTGGGAAGGTGAGTGCTGCTGCTCAGCGCGCGGCTTCGTCGAAGCGCCGCAGCACCTCGAGCAGCACGGCCTGACTGTCGAGCTCGATCTCGATCTCGGCCGGCCGCCTCTCGCGATCCCCCTTGTCGGGCTCGAAGGCGAAGCGCCCCTCGGTCCACCCGACCATCTCGAGGAGCGCGCGGTGGACCTGGTCCTCGAGCACCTGCCGCACCGTCTCCGGGCTGACGGTCCCGCGCTGGGCCAGGATCGCTCCGAGCAACTCGTCGGGGCTTTCCGCCACCTGCGAGTCGGTCGCGGCGGCCAGCTGCTCCTCGGTGATGGCCCGCCGCTCGAGCAGCAGGTCGCCGAGGTTCGAGCAGCCGGGCGACGCCGCCCCGGTGATCATCCCGCGCGCGAGGTACACCGCCCCGATTCCATGGTCGGTGGTCACCACCAGCGTCCCCGTGCGCCGACTGGCCCGCAGGAACTCGAGCAGGTCCGGCACCGCGAGCAGCATCAGGTCCCCGGTGAAGGCGGCGCGAGCCACGCTCCCCGGCGCCTCGATCCCGGGGTGCGAGCCCGTCGGCTGCATCACCTCGCCCCCCACCACCGCGCTCGGCGGCGGCGGCGCGTCCAGCTCGAGCTCCACCTCTGCGGGGCGCGACATCGAGCCCACCTTCACCACCTGGACCTCGCCGCTCCGCGTCCCCCCGGCCGCCCGGATCGACTCGGGCATCGCCGCAGCAGCAGCCGCCACGCGAGCCCCCGGCTGCCGATGCAGGTGCTTGCGATTCGCCAGACAGCCGAGGCCAAGCAACACGGAGGCCTGCAGCCCGGGGTCCAGGTTCTGTTCCGCCAGGAACTCGAGGTGCCCCTCCGCATCCCCCTCCTGCCCCAGCTTCAGAAAGGTCCAGGCCAGCAGCTCGCGCGCCTGTAGAAAGCCCGGGTTCTCGCCGACCATGTGTTTGAGGAGCGTCACCACCGTGGAGCTCGGCGGACGCTCTCGGAGCTCGAGATACTCGGCGACGACCGCCACGCTCACCTTTCCCTGCCGCACGAGCTGGATCAGCCTCATCTCTCGCTGCAGCTCGGCCGAACGGCTGTCCGCCTCCCAGAGCGGGACGATCGTCTGTTCGGCCTCGTCCACGTCCCCGGCGAGCATTGCCTGCCGCGCCACGAACAGGATGGGCTGCTCCCACTCGGGGTCCCACTCGTGCGCCCGCAGCGCCGCCTGCATCCCCTCCTCCCGCCTTCCCGCCCCGGCCTCCACCCGCGCGCGCGCCAGCCACGCCGTCGCCGTTCCGCGCCGGTGTCCGAGCTGCTCCAGACTTCGCGTGGCCTCGGTCAGGTGCTCCAGGGCCTGGTCGTACTCGCCGCGCAAAAACTCGATCTCCCCGCTGATGCAGAGCGTGGTGCTGAAGGCCTGCGCGTCCAGCCGACTGCCGAGGTCCAGCGCGGCCTGCGCCGCGGACTTCGCCGTCGCGAGATCGCCGGCGTCGGCAGCCGCGCGCGCCAGCCAGAGCCACGCGACCCACTGCAGCGATTCGTTGGCGTAGACCGCGCCGGTGATGTTCCGGAGGTAGGCCATCCCCGTGAGGTTGTCCTGCGCCAGGACGGCGCCGATCCCCTCCGTGAGCCACTGCATGCACTCGTGGTGCAGCCGGTTCTCGGCGAGCTCGTCCTCGGCCCCCCCCTCCTGGGCCTGCAGCACCACGCCGATGAGATTCCCCACCTGCTCGGCCTGCGAGACCCGCCCGAGCACGAGCAGGTCGCGGAGCTCGTTGTAGGCCGCCTCGACCCACCCCGCGCCGTTGTCGGCCTGGGACGAGAGCAACGCGACGACCGCACTGGGATCACGCTGAACCGCCGTCAGCGCGTCCCGCAGCGCGCTGTAGGCTTCAGAGTTGGGGAGCAACGGGCCGATCCTGCCTTCCTTCACGCATCCTAACGAGGCCCTCCCCGCCGAGCAACTTCCCGAGACGCGCTCTGGCCCTGGTACCCCACATCCCCCGAGGTCACTGCCCGATACCCAGGCCGAGCTGCGCCCGCACCGCGAAGTACTCCTCGGACACGCTGTAGAGGACGAGCTCCTTCACCTTCTCCTTGGGCGGCAGCCCGCCGATCGCCGTCGGCTCCGTGCTCACCATCTTCGCGGCCACTTCCAGGTCGTTGCAGAGGAGGAACCCGACCCGATTCGCCGACAGCTCGACCGCGGTCAGCCAGCGTGCGAGGTCCACCTCGGCCTTCGAGGCCACGAACTTCCGCACCAGCAGCGCCACCTGCTCGAGCTGCCCGGGGTGCATGCGGGTGCGAATGAACTTGATGATCTTGTCGACCTCCAGCTCCTCCGCCGGCGGGAGCTGGAACTGTGGGTTGCACATCTTCAAGGCGGAGAGAAAGACCGTCCGAAGCTGCGACGGCGCCGGCAGCACGTTACGCAGGAAGTGCTCCGGCCGCAGATACGTGAGCTGCTTCGCGATCGCGAAGGCGAGCTCCTTCTCCGGCCGTCCCTGGAGCAGGTCCGCTCCCACCACGAACGACGGCGCCTCCTGGGTGTGCGCCATCTGCAGGCCGGCGGGGCGCTCCGGCTGCAGGTACAGCTCCGCCTGCACCACGTTGAGCACCGACGTGACGTAGTTGAACACCTTGGAGAAGAGGAGCTGGTCCGTCGCCAGGTCGCGCTTGTCCTTGCGCTTGAGCTGGAACGCCTTGTGCGGCTTCGCGCTCATCGACGCCACGACCGGCGCGATGGTCGCGAAGATCGCGCCGATGTACCGGTCCTCGTCGGGGTGGAAGGCGTACCGCTGCCAGATCTCGTCGGTCATCCGCGCCTTCGCGCGCACGAACCCCCGCTGCCGGTACTGCTCGAAGAACTGCTGCTCCTCCGGGTCGGCCTTCTTCAAGAAGGCCAGCGTAGAGCACAGGCACCACGCCTTGTCGTAGTGCTTGATGTCCATGTAGATGCGTCGCAGCGCCTTGTACGCCTCGATCTTGAAGGGCGAGCGCTTGATGAGCGTCTGCTGCTCGGCGATCGCCTTGTCCGCGTACTCCGGCCCCGACAGCATGTAGAGCTCGGCCAGGATCTCGTGCCGCTGCGTGTTCTCGGGCTCCATCGAGGCGGCGACCTCGAAGGAGGCGATGGCGCTCTTGAAGTCCTTGAGACGCGTTCGATAGATCTCGCCGAGCGCGTGCCACAGCATGGTCTTCAGCTCGTTCTGCCCGTCCTGCGGCAGCCGCTTGAGCATCTTGCGGTAGCTGCGCTCCTGCGTCTTCCAGTCCTTCTTCTGCGTGCAGATGCGGTCGATCGCCTCGAAGGCCTTGAGCTGCGACGTGTCCTCGTCGAGCACCTTGTTGAAGTACTCGATCGCGTCGTCGAGCGCCTTCACCTCGTCGCGGTAGATCACCGCCACGCTGTAGTAGTACTTGCCCCTCGTCGCCGCACTCGGCTCGATCGAGATCAGCTTCAGCACGATCTCGACGGCCTTCTTCCACTGCTTGGTCTCGGTGTAGAGCTCGAGGATCTCGTGCAGCGCCGCGTGGTTCTCGCTGAGAATCTCGAGCGCTTCCTGGTAGGCGCCGATCGCCTTCTGCGCGTTGTTGAGCTTCGTGCGATACAGCTCGCCGAGCTCCATGTGCACCTGATAGCGCTCCTGGTCGTTCAAGGCCGGCAGAAGCGCCCGCTTCGCCGCAACCACCGCCTCCCAGTCGTTCTGCTTGGCCTGCAGGTCGATGATCGCCAGCAGGGTCTGCCGGTGCGCCGGCTCCACCTCCAGCGCCTTCTCGAACATGTTGAGCGCCTTCTTGCGCTCACCCAGCTTCAGCTTGATATCGCCGAGCCGGTAGAAGATGTCGACAATCTCCTCCTTCCGCTGGCTGTCGCGGTGGTGGACCAGGATCGTCTGGTAGATCTTGAACGCCCGGTCCCAGTCCTGCATCCGATAGAGCAGGTCGGCCATGCCGATCAGCGTCGGCAGGTGCGTCGAGTCGATGTCGTAGGCCGCGCGGTAGTACTTGAGCGCCTTCTCGTTCTTGCCGAGCGCGTCGGCCGTCTTACCGAGTCGGTAGTAAAGGTCCTGCAGCGTCTTGTTGTCGCGCCGGTCCGCCTTCCGCACCAGCATGTCGAGCACGGGCTCGAGGTCCTGGTAGCGTCCGTCGCGGAAAAAGATGCGCGAGAGCGGGTCGCCGGCCGCCACGTGGTCCGGGTCCACCTGAAGCGTCCGGGCGAAGAGCTCGCCCGCCGTCGCCTCGTCGTCCATCTGCGTGAGGTAGGCCATCCCCGCCTCGTACAGCAGGCGGGACTTCTCCAGCGGGTTGCTCGAGTGCGCCTCGGCGCGGATCATCATCTGAGCCGCCTTGGCCCAGTCCCCGCGCTGCTTGTAGATCTCCACCAGAGCCTTCATCGACTCTTCGTGCGTGGAGTCGATCTCGAGCGCCTGCTGGTATCGCTCCTCGGCCGTCGCCGCGTCGCGGAGGTGCTCTTCGTAGATGCGCCCCAGCCGGTAGAGGACGTTCACGCGGTAGGCCGCGTCGTCCACCAGCTGGACCAGCCGGATCATCACGTCGACCGCCCGGCTCCAGTCGGAGATCTCCTCGTAGAGCCGCGCCAGCGCGTCGAGCGCCTGCGTGTGGTCCGGGTCGAAGGTCAGGATATCGGTGTAGGCCTCGATGGCCCGGTCCTTGTCCTGCAGCGGCCCCTCGTACACCTCCCCCATCTTCATGTAGAGCTCGATGCGCTCGTGGGGGTCGCCGGTGGCGTTGACGTGTCGCCGCAGCACATCGACAAGGTCCTCGAACCGCGTGTCCTGCCGGTAGAGCCGCTCCAGGCTCCGGTAGGTCGCGAGGTTCCGGTCGTCGATGAGCAGGATCTTCTCCAGGCACTCCGCCGCGCGGTCGAGCTTGGTGAACTGCTCCTCCCAGACGACCGCCATCCGCTGATAGAGCGACATCCGCGCCTCGTCGGACCCCGTGACGTCGAGCTGCTGCTCGAGGACGTCGAGGTACGCCTCGGTCTGGCCGGTCTTCTCGTAAAGCCCCTCGAGCGCCTTCAGCGCCGGGAGGTTCTGCGGCTCCAGGTTGAGGATGTCCTTGTAGCACTCGATGGAGGCCTGATGGTCGCCCACCCGCTCCTCGTAGAGCTCGCCGATCGAGCCCTTGAGCTCGATCACCGCCTCGGGGTCCTGCGCCAGCTCGGCCTTGCGCGCCAGGATCGCGATCAGCTGCTCCCACTGCTGGTACATGCGGTAGAGCCGCTCGAGCGCATCCAGCGCCTCGTTGTTCGTGCCGTCCACGTCCAGCGCGCGCCGGTAGGCGTTGATGGCCTGCCCCTGGTCGCCGAGCTGCATCTCGAAGAGCTCGGCCATCTGCAGGTAGAGCCCGACCTTCTTCTCCGGGTCGCCCTCCAGCTGGGCAGCGCGGTTGACCACCTGCACGAGCTCGCTCCAGCGCGCCGTCTTGCGATAGAAGCCCGCCAGCGTCTCGAGCGCCGGGACGTTCTCCGGGTCGATCTGCAAGGCCTGCTGCACCGACGCGATGGCGTAGTCCAGGTGTCCGAGCTCGCTGCCGTACCAGCGCCCCATCTTAACCAGCAGGTTCGACTTCACCTTGGGGTCGACGATGGCCTGGACCACCGTGTGGTACTCGGTGAGCAGCTCGTTCCACTTGTTCGTGGTGGAGGCGAGCCGCTCGAGCTCCTGGGCCGTGATGTCGTTCGTGTAGTCCTGCTTGAATGCCGCCTGCAGCACGACGAACGCCTGCTCCGGCGCGTCGAGCTGCTCCTCGTACACCTTGGCCGTCCCCTGCAGCAGCTCCACCGTCTCGGACACGCTCTCCGAGTGGTCCACGCGCGCCAGCAAGAGGTCGATGAGCTTCTCCCAGTGCCAGCCCTCGCGGTAGATCTGCTCGAGCGCGACGAAGGCCACGCGGTTGGCCGCGTCGAGCGACAGGACCTGCTCGTAGACCCGCCCCGCCGACGCGTTGTCCCCGACCCGCTCCTGCCAGATGCTGGCGGCCTGCATCAGCACGTCGATCTTGTCCTGCGGCCCCTGCAGCACCTCGACCTTGCGCTGCAGGACCTGGATGCACTCCTCCCAGCGCGCCTCCTGCGTGAGGAGCTGCTCGAGCGCACCGAGCGCGCGGAAATCATCCGGCTGCAGGTCCAGCACCTTGCGCCAGGCCTCGATCGCCTCCTGCGGGCGCATCAGGATCTCGCCCTCGAGCTCGCCGAGCTGCGTGTAGAGCTTGTGCAGATCCTGCTCGCTCATGTCCCCCGTGATACCGATCTCGATCAGGCGGTGCAGCGTCTCGACCAGCTCCTGCCAGGCCTGCGTGTTGCGGTAGATCTCGGCGATGGCGTAGAGCGCCGCGATGTTGCTGCGGTCGATCTCGAGCACCTTCTGCCAGCTCTCGAGAGCGTTCCGGTCGCGTCCGAGCTTCTCGCCCCAGATGCGTCCCAGCCGCTGGTAGAGGCGCACCTGTGGCTCGGGCTCCTCCACGATGTGGACCTGCCGCTGCAGCACCTCGACCAGCTCGCGCCACTCGCCGGCCGCCTCGTAGAGGTCCGCGAGCGCCCACAGCGCGACGGGGTCCTCGCCGCGGAGGTCGAGCACCCTATTCCATAGATCCTGGGCGCGCTCCGAGTCCGCCAGCGCGTCGCTCGCGATCTTCGCCATGCGCGCGTAGCACTCCGCCACGCCGGAGTCACCGGGCGCGACGTCCACCATGCGCTCGTAGACGTCGTAGAGCTCGGCCCACTGCTCGCGCTTGAAGTAGGTCTTCTCGAGCGCCGCCAAGGCCTGCGCGTTGCGCGAGTCCGTATCCAGCACCGCGCGGTAGGTCGCCACCGCGCTGTCGAGGTCCTCGAGCGCGAGCTCGTACGTCCCGCCCAGACGGAGCTGCAGCTGGACCAGGAGGTCCGAGCTATCCGTCACAGCGATGCGCCGCTTGAGGATCTCCGCCAGCTCCTGGAACATCCCGGTCTGCTCGTAGATCCGGTCGAGCGCCGCGAGCGCGTCGGCGTCCTGCGGGTCGATCTGCAGCACGTAGAGGTAGCTCTCCTCGGCCCGCGCCCGGTCGTTGATCTCGTCGTCGTGGACCCGCGCCATCATCTTGAGGACGCGCCGCCGGTCCTCGGGGTCCAGCTTGGCGAGCACGCCGTTGTAGAAGCCGACGAGCTCCTCCCAGCCGTCCACGATACGGGCCAGCCGCTCGAGCTCCTCGCTGACCACGTCCGAGCGCGGGTCGACCGCGAAGGCGTGACCCCACCAGCGGAAGGCCCGCAGGTGGTCGCCGAGCCGCTGCTCACAGATCTCGGCGATGCGCTGGACGGCCTGGACCTTGTCGTCGGCCGACTCCATGCGCTCGAGCTGCACGGTCATGATCTTGACGAGCTTCTCCCACTGCTCGCTCATCCGGTAGAGCGGCTCGAGGATCTCCGCGATCTCGAGCTGCTGCTGACCCTCCTCGAAGAGCAGCTCGAGCGAGGTGACCGCCGGCGAGTGCGTCGGAGCGACGGTCAGGATCTCCCGGTAGCACTCGATCGAGCTGGTCAGGTCGCCGAGGCGCTCCTGGTACAGCGCCCCCAGTCTGAACTGCAGGTCGATGACCTGGTCGTCGGTATCGGCCATGCGGATCTCGCGCCGCAGGATCTCCGCCAGCTCCGCCCACTGCTCGCCATCCCCGTAGAGCCGGTCGAGCGCCAGAATCGCCGCGCGGTTCTCGACGTCCACCTCGAGGACGCGCTTGTAGTGCCGGATCGCCTCGGGCGCCCGCTTGAGCTCCTCCTCGTAGACGCGCGCCACGCGGAGTCCCATCTCGACCTGCCGCATGGGATCGATGAGCTTCTCGAGCTCCACCTCGTAGAGCTTGGCCAGGTCCTCCCAGCCCTTGATCTCGTCGGCGAGCCGCTCCAGGTTCATGAGCGCCTGCTCGTCGGTGCTGTCCTCCGTCAGCGCGCGCCCGTAGGCCTCGAACGCGCGACGGGAGTCCTCCACGCGCAGCTCGTAGAGCTCGGCGATGCGGTGCAAGAGCTCGAGCTTGCGGAAGGGGTCCTCGACGTGCCGCACCATCACCTCGTAGAGGTCGATGAGCTTCTCCCACTCCAGCGACTGCTCGTAGACCGGCTCGAGCACCTGGGCCGCCAGCACCGGCTCGTCCTTGCCGTGAGCGATCGCGTCGAGCGCCGCCAGCGTCGGGTCGTGCGTCGGCAGAAGGTGCAGCACCTCGCGGTACGTCTCCACGGCCCGCGTCAGGTCGCCGAGCTCGCGCTCCCAGAGCTGCCCCACGCGGAACTTCAGGTCCACGCCCTCGTGCGACCGCCCCGCCAGCTCCACCTGCCGCTCGAGCACCTGCAGCAGGTCGTACCAGCGCCCCGCCTGCTGGTAGAGCCGGTCGAGCGAACGGATCGCGGTCAGGTCCTCGGGGTCGAGGTCCAGCACGCTCTGGAAGGTCTCGATGGCGCGTTCCAGATCGGTGAGCTGCTCCTCGTAGACCGACCCCAGGCGGTAGAAGATCTGCTTCTTGTCGTCGGGGTCCTGGGCGAGCTCGGCGCGCCGGGCGTAGATGTCCTTCAGGTTGTCCCAGCGCTGGAGACGGAAGTAGAGCCGCTCGAGCGCCTCGATCGTCGTCGTATCCGCGTCGTCGATATCGAAGACCATCTGGTAGACGCGGATCGCCGCGTCCAGATCCTCGAGCACGTCCTCGTAGATCTGCGCCGCGCGGAAGAAGAGCGCCTTGCGCTCGTCCGCCGCCATCACGATCTCGGCCTTGCGCAGCAGAACCTCGACGAGCTGCTCGTGGGCCTCGGCCCGCAGGTAGATCTGCTCGAGAGCCTCCACCGCCGCGAGGTTTTGCGGGTCCACCGCCAGGATGCGCTTGTACGCCTCCGCCGCCTGCGCGAGGTCCCCGAGGTGCTCCTCGTAGATCTCGGCCACCTTCATGTGCAGCGAGACGGCCAGCATCTCGTCGGTCACGTCGGCGACGAGCGCGTTGTAGAGCCCGACGAGCTGCTCCCAGCCCTCGAGCTGACGGGCCAGCCGCTCGAGCCGCCCCTGCGTCTCCTCGTGCGACGGGTCCTCCCGCAAGGCGCGCCCGTAGACCTGGAAGGCGCCCCCGGCGTCCTCCCCCGCGATCTCGTAGAGCTCGCCGATCTGATGGAGCAGCTCGATCTTACGCGTCGGGTCGAACGCGTGCGCCACCATGATCTCGTAGATGCCGACCAGCTTGTTCCAGTCGTCGGCCGTCTTGTAGTAGGGCTCGAGGATCTGCGCCACCGTGAGCTGGTGCTCCTCGTTCTGGATGAGCCGCTCCAGCGCCGCCACCGCGCGCTGGTTCGTCCCGTCGCGCTCGAGGACCTGGCGGTAGGTGTCCACCGCGGCAGCCGTCTCGCCGAGCTCCGTCTCGCGAAGGCTCGCGAGGCGCACCAGCAGATCGATCGTCTCCTGCCGGTCCTCGGCCAGCGCGAGTTGCCGCGAGAGATTGTCCGCCAGCTCGTGCCAGGTCCCCTGCACCTGGTACAGGCGGTCGAGGGCCCGGAGCGCGTCCAGGTTCGAGTCGTCCTGCGCCAGCACCTCGCTGTAGCAGCTCACCGCCTCGGGAAGGTTCCCGAGCATCTCCTCCCAGATGTACGCCATCCGCACGTAGAGCTGCCGCCGATGGTCGGGGTCGGTCGACAGCTCCGCCCGGCGACGATAGACCTCGAGCAGCTCGGGCCACTTCTCGGCGCGGGTGTAGAGCTTCTCGAGGGCCTCGAGGGTGCCGAGGTCGTCGGGCTCGAGCTCCTGCGCGCGCCGGTAGAACTCCACCGCTCGCTCGGGTTGCTCGAGCCGCTCGTCCATCATGGCCGCGAGCTTCAGGAGCAGCTCGTGCTGCAGCGGCGCGTCGAGCGCCTCCCGCGTCGCCGCCTCGTAGAGCCCGGCGAGCGGCTCCCAGTAGTCCTGAATCGAGGCCAGCCGCTCGAGCTCGCTGCGCGCGAGCTCGTTCGTCGCCTCGAGCTTGAAACACCGGCTGTAGGCCTCGAACGCGCGCTCGCCGTCGCCGATCTTCTCGACCCAGAGCGCCCCGATGCGGAGCAGCAGGTCCACCTTGGCTTGCGGGTCCTGCTCCCGCGCGAGCTGGATCTCGTGCACCTGCACGAGGTGGTGCCACTCGCCGATCTGCTGGTAGATCGGCTCGAGGATCTGCGCCGCCGCGAGCTGGTGCTGCTCGTCCTCGAGTTTGTGCTCGAGCGCCGCGCGGGCCCCCGCGTGGGTCGGGTCGAGCTCCAGGATGTCGCGGTAGCACTCGATCGCCCCGTCCACGTCGGCGAGGCGGGTCTCGCGCAGCTGGCCGAGGTTGTACTTCAGCGCGATCGTCCCGGCCACGTCATCGACGGGGAGCAGGCTGAGCTCCCGGAGGAGCGTCTCGGCCAAGTCCGACCAGCGCCCCTGCTCCTGGTAGATGTTCGTGAGCGACCTGAGCGCGCGAATGTCGTCGCCGGCCAGGTCGAGCACGGTGCGGTAGGCGGCGATGGCGCGCTCCGCATCCTTCAGCTCCTCCTCGTAGAGGTAGGCGATGCGGAAGTAGATCTCCTTGCGCTCGTCCGGATCCTCGACGAGCTCGATCTTCCGCTCGTAGATGCCGAGGAGCTCGGGCCACTGCTGCGTCTTGGTGTAGAGCCGCTCGAGCGCTCCGACGGCCTGCGCGTTCTGCGGCTCGAGCTCGAGAATCCGCTGGCTGGTCGATAGCGCGCGCTCCGTGTCGGCGAGCTGCTCCTCGTAGACCCGCGCCACGGTCAACATCACGGGCAGAAGGTCGAGCGGATCGGCGAGACGCGCGTAGGCGCGCTCGTAGGCCTCGACGAGCTCGGGCCAGCGGTGCACCTCGCCGGCCAGCCTCTCGGCCTGCTCGCGAATCCACTCGCTCCGGCAATCCACGTCGAAGGCGCGCAGGTACCACGAGAAGGCGGCGTCCTTCAGGCGCAGCTTCTCCTCGCACAGCTCCGCGAGGTGCCGGATCCTCTCGAGCCGCGTCCCCTCGTCCTCGGTGTGCGCGAGCTGGATCTCGAGCACCTGGGCGTACTTCTTCATGTCGCGCCCCGCCTCGTAGAGCGGGATGAGCGCCTCGGCCGCGGCCAGGTTGCTCTCGTCCAGGCTGAGCACCTTCTCGTAGGCCCGGATCGCCCGGTCGGGCTTCTCGAGCTTCTCCAGCCAGAGGTTCGCGATCTTGAAGTTCAGCCGGAGCCTCGTCTCCGCGTCCTCCGTCTCGACCTGCCGCTCGAGGACCCGGATGAACTCGTCCCACTTGTCGTGGGCAGCGTAGAACGATTCCAGCTCGTCGTAGTTCTTCGCCTGCAGGTAGAGCTTCTTCAGCGCGTCCTGCGCGCGGCGGTTCTCGGGCTCGAGCTCGAGCAGCCGGCGCCAGGCGTCGATCGCCCGCGCGTCGTCCTGGACCTTCTCGGTGAAGAGCACCCCGAGCTTCTGCAGGACGAGGGACTTCTTCGCCGGGTCGGCGATGAGGTCCACCTGCCGGTTGCACACGTCGGCGAGGTTGTCCCACTCCTTCGCCCGCTCGTAGAGCTGCTCGAGCTGACTGAGCGCCTCGATGTTGCTCGAATCGTACTCGAGCACCTTGCACCAGAGCTCGGTCGAGACCTGCGGCTTCTTCAGCTTCGAGGTCGCCATCTCGGCCACCTCGAGGTAGCGCACGGCGCGCTCGGTGTCGTCGTCGAGGAGGTCGATCTCGCGCTGCGAGATGGCGATCAGGCGGTCCCAATCCCGCCGTCGCTCGTACATGCCCTTCAGCTGCTCGATGGCCTCGCGGTGCGTCGGATGCAGCTCGAGCACGTGCTCGTAGGCCTTGATCGCCTCGGCCTGGTTCGAGAAGCGCTCGACGAAGAGGTGCGCCACGCGCGCCCAGAGCTCTACCTTCTCGTCGATGCTCTCCACCTCCTCGGCCTTGTGGCGCAGGACGGTGATGAGGTCGGTCCAGCGGCTCATCTTCTCGTACTGCAGCGCCAGGTCGTCCAGCACCTCCACGTCGTGCGGGTTCGACTTGCTGAGCTGCCCGAGGATGTTCACCACCATCGCGTCGAGGTGCAGCCGGTCGCGGTAGAGCGCGGCCAGCTCGCGCAAAAGGTCGCGCTTCTCGACCGGGTCCGCCGCCAGCTCCGCGTCCTCCTTCAGCACCTCCACGAGCGCGTTCCAGCGCTCCACCTGCCGGTAGAGAGCCGCCAGAGCGCGACGCGGCGTGCGCAGGGTCTTGGCCTTCAGCGCCACCTTCCGCCAGGCCTCGATCCCCTTCTCGACGGACTCGTGCTCCGCCCGCGCGGCGTCGGCACAGAGCTGCGCCGTCGCATCGTCCATCGGCTCGTCGAACGACGCCAAGGCGGTCGCCTGCGGCTGCGGAGCGAGCTCCTCGACCGGCGCGGGGGCCGGGGTCGCCTCGACAGGTGCCGCTTCGACAGGTGGCGGCTCCGAGATCACGACCACCTCCTCCTCCGTGGGGGCCGCGGCCTGGGGCACCGGCTGCTCGCCCGTCCGACGACGCCGTCCCCGCCTCCTCCCCTCAGGAGCCGGCGCCGGGGCCGCCTCGCCGCCGTCGCCGAAGAGCACCTGCTCCGTGGCCACGGCTTCGGCGTCCGCCTGCACCGCACGCGACTCCATCTCCTGCCGCGCGATGACCGCCGTCTCTCGTTCCGGTGCGGCTTGAGGGGGCGGGGCCGCCCGCTCGGCCTGGGCCTGCGCCGCCTCGACCGCCTCGAGCAGCGCGCCGTGCGCGGTGGCGAACTCCCGCAGCGCCGGGCTGTCCTGGTCGAGACGACGAACCCAGTCGAAGTAGAGCGCCGCGCGCTCGGGGTCGTCCATCTCGCGCCACGCGATCTCGGCGGCCTGCGTGGCCAGGACGAGCTGATCGTCCTCGAGGAGTGGCGCCTTGTTGAGGCCCTCGTCGGCCAGCTCGAGCAGGTGCCGCAGGTCGTCGCGCGAGGTCTTCAGCTCGCCGCGCAAGAAGGTGAAGGCCGCCAGGTGCCCCGGGAAGGGGTCGGAGCCGTTGTTGTAGTAGCTCTGCAGCGCGCGGTCGTAGAACTTGGCCGTCGTGGACACGTCGAGGAAGCGGATGGCCCAGGCCGACGCGAAGTTGCGGTACAGGGCCGCCCGCTGCTCCTGCGGGGCCATGGCGGCCCGCTTCTCGTGGAGCGCCACGATGTCCGTGGTGCGGGACTGCTCGGCCAGGAGCGTCTCGAGCAGGAAATTCGCCTCGTCGTTCTGCGGATCGAACTCCAGCGCGCGCCGCAGGATCTCCTCGCGCGTGGCCTCTTCCGGAGCTTCCAGGTTGTAGATGCGCGCCGCGCGCACGAGGAACTTCGCCGCCTCTTCACCGTCACGCGCGGACGAGGCCGCGTCGAGGAGCAGGTTGACGAAATCCGGCCACTGCGAACGCTCGTAGTTGGCCGTCTCGAGCGCCTCTGCGAGCCCCGGCTGACTCGGCGAGAGCGCCTGCGCCTCGACGAGCCGCGTCCGCGCCACGTCGGGCCGGCGGAGGTCGAGGTACACGTTCGCGACCTCGATGAGCAGCGCGGCCCGGTCGTCGGGCTTCTCGACCACCTTGAGCTGGAACTCCATGAGCTTGGCAACCATCTTCAGGTTGCCCATCTCGCGGTAGATCTGGCGGGCGCGCACGAGGGGGCGAACGTCCTCCGGATAGACCTTGAAGGCCTTCTGGTAGTTCACCATCGCCTTGTCCTTGCGCAGGAAAATCTCCTCGCAAGCCTGGCCCAGGGCGTACAGACGGCGCGCCTTCTCGTAGCGATCCTCAAGCTGCTCGGCTTCGGCCTCGAGGTCTTCGATGAGGCTGAGCCAGTTGCGTGAGGTGCGAAGACGCTGCTTGATCTCGTTCATGGTCTCCCCGTATCGCCTACGTGCGGTGGGTCCTTCGCGGTGAAGCCGGGCGGTGCCCCGTCCGCGCTAGCTCCACAGGCCGATTGGGAAAAAACACCCAAATATCGGGGTTCTTATATCATAGAGAGCGACGCACGATCAAAGCATTATCCCGTGGGTGGGCGCGGCCTTTGCGCGCTCTCTCCCGAGGCTGTTTGCAGAAAGGTCGGACCATCAATTCCTGGAAGAAGCCGCGGCGAGGAGTACAGCGGGGAGCTACTGACTGAGGCGCTTCGGAAGGTTCGGCTTCGGCGCCGATGCAGCGCCCGCCAGCTCGGAGATCTTGTCGTGCGCGGCCTTGACGTAGTCGGGGTCCACGCCGGTCTTGCCGGTCGCGAGCTTCGCGAAGCGGTTCAGCGTCTCCTCCGCCTCCTTACGCTTGTCGGCGGCCGCGTAGGTCATCCCCAGGTTGTAGATCGCGTCGAGGAGCTGGCTATTGAGCTGGACCGCCTTGGTGAAGCTGGCGATCGCCTTGTCGTACTGCTTGAGCCCCTGATAGGCCACGCCCAGGCCGTTATGCGCCTCGGCGCTGTCGTCGTTGATGGCCACCGCCGTCTGGAAGACCTGCATCGCCAGCTCGGGATAGTCGTGCCCGAGGTAGAGCAGGCCGAGCTTCACGAAGGCCTGCGTGAAGCGCGGGTTGATCTCGATCGACTTGCGGTAGGCGGCGTCCGCCTTCGCCGGCTGATCCTGCGCCTCGGCGATCGTTCCCAGGCGGAAGTGCGCGGCGAAGAGCCGCTGGTTGAGGGCCAGCGCCTTCTGATACGAGGCCTGCGCGAGGTCGATGCGATTCAGCATCTGATAGCAGAGGCCGAGGTCGTAGTGCGCCACGGCGTTGTCAGCCTCGGTGGCGACCACGCGATTGAGGTGCGTCTGCGCCTCGTCCCACTTCTTCATCTCCTGGTAGACCTTCGCCAGGTTGTAGTGCGCCGCGGTGAACGAGGGGTCCTCCTTCGCCGCCGCCTCCAGGTCCTTCAAGGCCTGGGCGTGCAGCCCGTCGGTGTACTTCTTGATCCCCGTGTTCATGAGGTTGATCGCCCGGTGCCGCGCTTGACTGCAGGTCATCTGGGCGCAGGCCGGGACCGCGAGCAAGCCGAGTAGAACGACCAGGCGTTTCATCTATCCTCTCCTTCCGTCCACGAGAGCCGGCGGCCTCCAGCGGGCCGCCCGCACGCTCGACGATTGTTCCAACGATCGGTTTGTGAAGTCAAAAAAGAAAGGCCGCGAGGGGTCTTTCGCGGGGCGAGCGCCCTGCGCTTGCGGCGTGGCTCGGACCGAACGGGCCTGGAGGGGGCGCGCGGGGCCGGCGACGAGGTGCACGGCCCCGGCGATGAGGTCTACTCTGCGCCCGCAGCGCGGAGCACGAACGGGTAGGAGACGATGACGATGCCGCCGCCCTTGGGCTTGGGGAAGAGCCAGCGACGGACCGCCTGCGCGATGCACTGGTCCACCACCTGGTTGTTCATCGTCGAGCTCTGGACCACCGAGGCCACCACCTGGCCGGTCGCCGAGATCGTGAACTGGATCATCACGCGGCCCGACAGGTCCGGCTTGCTCTGGAGTTCCTTGCTATAGCAGAACGAAACCTCGTTGATGTGGCGTCGAATGATGCGTCGGATGATCTCCTTGTCGAGCGAGCCGCGCACCTCCGCCTGACCCGCGAGCACCCGAGGTGCCTTCGCGCGCCGCCCACCGAGTCGGCCCACGCCTCGGCCGTAGCCGGCGCCGTCACCGCCGCCGCCGCCCTTGCCGATGGTGCCCAGCGTTCCGAGACCGATCGTTCCCTCGCCCGTGCCACCGCCGCCGCGGCCGCTCCCCACGAGGCCCAGGCCACCGACGCCGTACGCCTCACCCACCTGGTTGCCGATCAGGCCACCGAGGGCGTCCTCCGCGTCCGTGCCGAGGGCCGTGTCACGGCCGAAGATCGACGCGAGGTGGCTACCCTGCGACTGCTTCAGGAGTCCCAGCACACCGGCGTTCTGCGCCGCGTCCTCGGCCAACCGCTTCGCGAGGTGCGGGTCCGCGTTGTCCTTGGGTCCCTTGAGGCCGTAGAGACCGGTCTTCTTCTGGGAATCCTTCTTCCCCATCTTGCCTTCGTCGCCCTTGTGCTTCTGCCCCTTGCCGCCCGCCTCGTCGGGGCCCTTCTTCTTCAGCCAGTCGGGGATCTCGTCTTCCTTCTGCTCCGGGGGCTTGATGAGGAACTTGACGAACTTGTTGTCGGCGTTGAAGAGGTCGAGCGACAGGCTCTTCGCGTCGGGCGGAATGGAGAAGATGAGGAAGAGGAAGATGGCGTGCGCGGCGAAGGAGACGCCGTTCGACATCTGCGCCGCCCAGTTCACCGTGGACAGGAACGGGGCCACCACCCGGCGCGCCGGGGCCACCGAGTTGATGAGGAAGGTGTTGTCCCCGAGGTCGATCTTGATGCGGGCGTTCTGCGGGATCTGGAAGCTGTAGGTGCCCGGGAAATCCCCCGCGGGCGCCGCGCGCCCCGTCCCCGGAAGCTGGTCGAGCGCGATACGATCGGCGCCCACCGTCACGTCACCCGCCATCTGGCCGGTGAAGAGCAGCGAGTAGTCCACCCCCGACGACCGCACCAGCGGGAATGCCGGCGCCGGAATCGACGGGCTGCGCACGTGAATGTTCGCCTCTACCGACTCTCCGACGACGTAATCGGGCGATTCGCGTTCGCTATGGAGCCGGGTCAGGCCGTAGGTGGCCTTGGCCACGCCCAGGATCATCAGGAGCGCGCCGACCCCGATCAGCTTCGTGACCACCAGCGCCAGCACGAGACCGCCGAGGAACGTCGCCGCGCCGAGGATGATCGTGGCCCAGGTCACGGGGCTCACCTTGCCCGCGGCCGGATTCGACAGGTGCTTCACCTCGAGGACGCTGTCCTCGAACATCGCCGTGACCTCGATGGCCCGAGACCCGTCCTGCACGTCCAGCATCGGGTCCATCGCCGGCACGTAGGCCTGCATCGGCGCAGGCTGCGGCGCCATCATCGGAGGTGCCACGGGCGGCGCGAAGACCGGCGCCGGACTGGGCGAAGGGGGCGGCATGACCCCCGGCATCGGCGGCTGCATCATCGGGGCCGCCATCACCGGCGGAGGGATCGGAGCCGGGGAGGGAGCCATCGGCCGGGAAGCCGGCGCGGAAGGGACTGCGGCGCTCGCCGCGGCCCCCGCACCCACACCCACCACGATGCGCGTGTCTCCGAGGAGCAGCTCGTCGCCGTCCTGGATCTGGCACTTGTTGACCTTCTGGCCGTTGACGATCGTCCCGCGCGCGCTGCCGAGGTCGATGACGTGGATCTCGCCGGGACCCGTCACCTCGATCACCGCGTGCATGCGCGACATGTTGTCGTCGTCGATCCGCAGGTGCGAGGACTCGAGCTTGCCGATCTTGATGATGTCCTGGGCCAGCGATTCCTCGCGTACGAGCTGGTCGCCGCGGTAGATCCGAAAGGTCAGCGGGGTCTTCGTATCCATCGGCTCCTCCGTGGCGCACCCCGAGGCGAGAGCGTGCACCATCCCTGATGCGCTGCACACCGGCACAGCGCCCGACCGACCTCGAGGCCGGCCCAGTTGTCAGTCTATCGTGCGTCCGTCGGGCGGCCCGGAAGCCCTAAGCCCGTCGGCAGGCAATCGCTTCCTAGATATCCTCGGCCGACTTCAGCATCTCGGGGATGAAGTTCTCCCGGATCTTGATCAGGCTCGAGTGCTTGGCCTTCCGGCGCGTATCGATGTACTCGCCATCCGGCCGCTGAAGCTCGCCTTCCACCACGTCATCGTCGAAGTCGTACACGGTCTTCTTCTTGTAGACGACGCCGGGACCCTCGCCCGCCTGAGCCGCCGCATCGCCGGCCCCGAAGAGCAACCCACCCAGCGCCAGTCCGAAGAGAGCTTTTCTCAACATCGGGTACTCCCAGCCCTTGAAGTTGCGTATCCAGCGGAGTGAGACAGCATCGTTCCTCCGCGGTTCCGAAAAACTTTACCAGACCACGAACTTTTCGCAAACGGCCGAGAATCGCAAGTGATTGACCCCTGGCTCGGCGGCCGCTGCGACGCCACGGAGGCTACTTCGCCCCCGCCTTGGCCTTCGCCGGCTCGGCAGCCGGCTGGGCCCCCATCTTCTCCTGCTCGCGCAGCATGGGGATCATCTCGTTGATGTTCTTGATCCGGCGCCTGGCGTCCTCCACCTTCCCTTGATTCTGGCCCCCGGCGATGTAGCGGTTGAAGTGCCCCTCCGCCTGCTGCAGCGCGGCAATACCCTTCGCCGGGTTGCTGGCGTCGAAGGTGTAGTCCTGCACGATGAGCCCCATGTTGTACGAGATGTCCAGGTTCGAGGGGTCCAGTTTCTGGACCTCCTGGTAGCGGGCCATCGCGTCGGCGAACTTGCGCTGGCCGCGGAGCGCCACCCCGAGACCGATGGTGGCGGCGATCTGGGTCGACTTGGCCGGACTCAGGCTGAGCACCTTCGCGAAGGCCTGCTCGGCCGACTTGTAGTCTCGGAAGGAGAGGGTCACGGCGCCGATGTTCATCAGCGCCTCCTTGAAGTTCGGATCGATGGAGACGGCGCGCCGGAACTCGACCAGAGCCGGAGTCACGCGCCCGGACTTGAGCAGCACCAGCCCGAGGATGTTGTAGATCGGCGAGTACTTCGGGTCGACCCTGGCCGCCTGCAGACAGATGAGGCGCGCCATCTCGAGCTGCGCCGGCGACTTCGCGTGGTCGTAGAGCAGGAGCGCCAGCGTGGCGTAGGCCTCGATGTTGTGCGAGTCCACGGCCAGAGAACGATGGATGTTGTTCACCCCGTCCTTGAGCGAGCCCGAGTCCCCCTGCAGCGCCCGGTTGCGCTGCACGAGGGCCAGGTTGGCGTAGCCCTCGCTGTTCTTCTGCCCCGCGGCCTTCTCGAAGTACGAGAGCGCCTGCGGCTCCGACCCCCGGCCGAGATAGATCTGGCCCAGGTTGTTGAGCGCGGGGCCGTACCCGGCGTGCTGGTTGAGGATCCCCTGGTAGATCTGCTCCGCCTTGGCGAGGTCCCCGCACTCGTGCCAGACCGCCCCCTCGTTGAACTTCGCCTCGACGAGCTTCGTGTTCCCGGCGTAGATGCTGCCGAACGCCTCGGCCACCGAGGCGCAGTCCCCCTTCGACAGCCCGCGCTGACGCGCCTCGCGGTAACGCTTCACGGCGGTAGCGAAGTCCTGCGCCGCCGCGCCCGAGACCTCGCGCTTGGCCTTCGGCGGCATCATGGCCTGAATGCTCGCCTCGCCCGATTCCTTGGCCGCCTTCTCCTTCGCCAGGTCCGCCCCGGTCTTGGGCGCGGGCGTGCTCGGCCCGCAGGCCACGAGCACGGAAGCACCGACGACAAACGACAGTTTGGTGATGGTGTTCATGGCTCGCCTCCTCACTTCACCGATTCCACGACCGTCGCCACGTCCGCCTTACCGGCGACGTAGCCCGGCTGGGCCCGGATCTCTGCGGCGAGCGGGTACTCGGCCGGCTTGATTTGGTTCAGCTCCGCTTCGCAGAGCGTAGACCACTCGTTGTACCAGGAGAGCTCGGTGGACTTCTTGAGGCAGGTGTCGAGACCTTCCACCGCCTTCGCCTCGAGCTTGCCCGCCTCGTCCTCGAGGCGGTCGCAGTACGCGTCGTTGAAGGTGGAGATGAACTCCTCGCGCGCGTCCTTGTTGTTCATGAGCTGCTTGGGCACCGGGGGCTTCGGCACCGGCGCCGTGTAGAGCGCGTCGGCGAAGTTCTGGAAGAGCTGCCCGATGCGGGCGGACGCCGCGATGGCCCAGTGCGCCGAGAGCGTCTTGATCACGTCCTGGTAGACGGTCCGCGTCGCCGCGAGCTTCTTGCCCTTGATCCCGAGGTACTGCGTGAACTCCTTGTTCGACTTGGCGAGCTTGGCCTTGTTCGAGGCCGAGAAGTCGAGACCCTGGGGAAACTTCACCGCGAGGAAGTCCTCGAGCATCTCCTCGGCGAGGTAGAAGATCGCAGCCGCCGCGCTGTGCTCGAGCTCCTGCGTGCGACGCGCCATCTCCTCCTTGTCCGCCCCCTTGGCGGCCTTCTTCCCGCCCTTCTTGTAGAGCGAGAGCGCGGCCTTGAAGTACGCCTGTGCGCTCTTCGCCTTGCCCGGGTTCCGCTTCTCGACGACGATCTTGCTCTTCGTCTCGGGACCGCACTGGGTCTTGAGCTCGATCGACTTCTTCTTCTTCTTGGTCGCCTTGGCGATCTTCCGCTTGGCCCGCTCGCGCGTCACGGTGATGCACGCGCCGTTCACCCCCTTCTTCGGGCACGAAGCCCGCCAGAGGGCCTCGCCCATCTTCACGTTCGCCACCACCTGGCGGTCCACGCCGCCGTGCCGTCCCCACTTGCCGAGCCAGTTCTTGTAGTGCTTGACGACGCCGTCCACG
Source organism: Deltaproteobacteria bacterium (assembly GCA_020848905.1). NCBI lineage: Bacteria > Pseudomonadati > Myxococcota > Myxococcia > Deltaproteobacteria bacterium. The sequence goes on along the minus strand of JADLHG010000018.1, from coordinate 95,364 downwards.
TCGCCCCGCTGCTCGTAGATCATGCCCAGCGAGAAGTTCACCGCCGCCGTGCGCGCCGCGTACTGCGGCCGGCTGCCGTAGCTCTTCTCGAAGAGCTTGCTGTCCTCGATCGCCTTGTCGTACTCGGCGCGGCCCAGCCGGAAGACGATCGCGTTCTGGAGTGCCTCGGGGGCCTGCTTCTCCCCCGGGAACTGCGTGGCGAACTTCTCGTAGTTCTCGGCGGCGCGGCTGTACCAGGCGAGGGCGTGGTAGTTGGCGCCGATCATGTAGAGCGCCTTCTGCGCCAGCGGGTGCTTCGGCTTGGCCTGGATCAGCGTGCTGCGGATGGCGATCGCCTGCCCGATCAGCTTGGCCGCCTCGAAGCAGAGCGCCGCGTTGTAAACGAGCTCGGCCCAGCGCGCGTCATCCTGGTACTCGTTCGCCAGCTCCGCGTACTTCTCGCCGCACTCCCGGTACCGCGCGTCCTTCTGCATCTGCTCGGCGATCTTGCGCTGCAGCCCGCCCTTCAGCTTGCGGAGTTGGGCGAGGAACTCTCCCTGGGCCAGTTTCGGGGACTTCAGGAAGGTCTCCACCCACCGGCTCAGCTCGTCGTACTTTTTCAAGATGTTGAGGGCATCCAGCAGCAGGTTCGCCGAGTAGAGCGCGAGCTCGTGGTCGGGGTGCTTGGTCGCGATGATCGCGAACATGTCCGCCGCCTTCTGGAAGTAGTTGTTCTCGTAGTAGATGCGCGCCTTGCGGTACATGATCGAAACCAGCTCCGGCGAGTTCGGCACGTATTTGATGTAGGTGTCGAAGGCCGCGATCATCTTCTGCTGGTTCGGCGGAATCGGGCGGGGCTTCTGCGCCTCGCCGGGCTTCACCTTCTCGGTGTCCTTCATCTCCTCCTGCACGTTGAGCGCGTTCTTCCAGGAGATGACCGCCGCGTACGCCGCTTCCTTGAGGTGCGCGCCGTTCGGTCGCATCTTCACGACCTTGGTGTACGCGTCGGCGGCGGCCTCCCACTTCTCGATCTTGAAGAGGAGCTCCGCGTAGTAGAAGGACATCACGTAGGCGTCCTTCTCGTTCGGGAAGCTATCCAGATATTCCTTGTAGAGGTACTGCGCGAGGCCGTAGGTGTCGTCGTTCTGCGTCTTCTGCGCCTCGCGGTGCCAGGTCGTGGCCAGCTCGCGCAGCACGCCGGACGAGTTGCCGCGGCACTCCTCGATCGCCGTCTTCTTCATCCCGGCCCGCTTGCTCGCGATGCCGTAGACGGCGGCCAGCCGCTTGACCTCCACCACCTGCGACCGCTTGTCCCGGCCCGAGAGGGTCGCGCGGACGATGTTGTACTGCCAGCTGCAGAGGCTCTTGCTGTTCGAATCCAGCTTGATGAGCTGCTTGTAGACCAGGATCGAATCGAGGAACTTGCCCTGGTCGTAGTACATGTTCGCCAGGCGCTCGAGCATGTTCATGGCGTAGTCGCCGCCGATGCGCTTGAAGAAGTTCCAGGCGCGGTCCGGCGTGCCGACGTGCGCGTAGGCACGCACCGCGTCCTTCTTGGCTTCCTTGACGAGCATGATCTTGCCCCGCTTGGTGCCCGACCACTGCTCGGCGTTCTTGATCACCTTCACGAAGAGCTCGAGGGCGCGGCGCGGATCCTTCAGATTGAGCCAGCACCACCCCTGCTTGTAGACCGCGTAGCCGTAGATCGGCGAGTCGGGGTATTTGCCCACCTGGTCGTAGAGCTTGAGCGCGCCCTCCACCTGGCCCTGGTTGAAGTAGTACTCGGCGAAGGCCAGATACGCGTCCGGGATGTACCTGCTCTGCGGGTAGTTCTTGATCAGCTGGCCGAAGAAGATGCGCGCCTTGTCGTGCCGCTTGGCCTGGTTGAGCATGTCGGCCACGTTGAAGAGCACCTCGTCCATGCGCTTGAACTTGGAGTACTTGCCCTCGGCCTCGGCGGCGATGGTGATGTACATCTTGATGGCGCTGACGAGCCACTGCTGCTCCGTCTGCTCGTACTGCTTCTGGAGCGACTTGAGCCGCTCCTTCTTCACGGGATCGTGCGAGGTGAAGATCTCCTCGTCGAGCTCGCGCGCCTTGAACATGTACTGGTTCTTCTTCTCGCGGTAATGCTCGGCGAGGCGGAAGTAGAAGTCGGGCTTCTCGGGGTCGCTGTCGTCGGTGACCGCGACGAGCTGCTTGAGCTTTGCGATCGCCGCGTTGGTGAGCGTCACGACCTTGGCCTCGGCCGAGGCGCGGAACTGCTCGGCGGCGAGGGTCGGGCGCTTCGGGGCCTCGGCCTCGGCCTTCTTCTCGATCTTGGTCAGGTGGCTCTGCTCGGCCTTCACCTGCACCTCGGACTTCTTGTACTTCGCGGCCAGCGCCTCGCCCCCGGAAACGAGCAGGCTCAGGCTGGCCACGAGGCAGCTCCCGGCTCCGACGGTGCCGGACAACAACCTACCGCGACGTATCACGTTGCTCATCATGCTCCCTCGAGTGCGGCGTCCTTGACGTCAATACCGAACAGATAGCGGAAGTCCTTGAGACGCGCGTCACGCTAGCGCAAAAGGTCTTCATCCGGCAGTAACTTTTTGTCACGTTCGTGTCATCGCAGTGGGGGCGAAGACCCCACGATCCTCGACGAGAAAACGAGGTCGTCGATCGTAGCGCGAGCCGTGAGCGTGAAACGAACGGCGGGGGTGAAAGCGGGAGGCTGGAGACGAGACGCGGGATCGACGAGCGGGAGTGGGGCGACGAGCGGTCAGCGACCGCAGCGCGATTGGATCTTGTAGCGGTAGTAGCCGAGCTCGTCTTTCCAGTATTCGCCGTTGAAGGGCCAGAAGTGGTGCTCGTCGTCGGGCTCCACCTCGCTCTGTCCCTTCGCGTTGGCCGGCACGACGAGCTCGTTCTTCACGGCCGCCTCGAGCTCGTTCTTCTTGCCGCTGATGATTTCGTACTCCACCTTGATCGACTGCTTCTGCAGCTCCTGGATCTCGGAGGCGAGCCGCTTCAGGCGCCGCTGCGCCAGGTCACCCGCCTCGCGCTGGGCGAGCGACTTCTGCAGCGTGAGGTCCTGGAGCACGACGCCCGCGATGGCCGTGGCCTTCCACGCGGGGTCCGCCGCCTGGACCTGCTTGAGCTCGCGGTCCAGCTCGTCCACGTACGAGAAGGTCTTCTCGAGCGTCTTGTCCATCAGGGCCGTGCGAGCGAGCCGCCCCACCTCGTCGGCCAGGCCCGAGGTCCGGGTGCGGATCTTCACGGCGTAATCGTAGAACTCGGTCGGATCTTTGTACTGCCGCACTACCCCGTCGAGCTGGTTCTTGAGCGAGGGGTACTTCGCCTTGAACTCGTCCACCGCCTCCTGGCTGCGGTCCCACTGGCAGTGCTTCCAGTAGACCACCGCCTTGAGGATCAGCGACTCGGGGACGAACTCGTCCTCGAAGAAGGGGGCGTTCAGGGTGTGGACGTTGCCGAGCGACTTGGAGAAGTTGTTGCGCTGGAACTGGGCCCAGCTCGACTCGAAGAGCGAGGGGAGCCAGTTGCTCGACTCGGCCGGGATCTGGTCGAAGTACTTCACGCTCAGGTCGTACTGGCCGGTGGAGTAGAAGACGCGGGCCAAAGAGAGGATCGACAGCTCCTCGAAGTCCTTGATCTCGGGGGTCTTCGGGGCCTCCCGGGCCGTCCGGAGGAGCACGCGGAAGGCCTCCGCGGCGGGCCGCGCCTGGTAGGTCCGGACGTGGGTGATCCCCTCCATGAACTTGCCGCGCGCGTAGAAGTTGCTCGTCGTGGGGACCAGCCCGAAGAGGGCCACCGCCTCCTTGAAGTTCCCCACGGAGTAGTGGTACCTGCCGAGCAGGTAGTAGAGTTCGTCGCGCACCTTCTCGAGCGCGGGCTGCTCGAGCTGGGCCCGCTCGTACTTGCCGACCTTCTTCAGAATTCCCACCGACTCCGGCAGCTGCCGGCTCAAAGAGGCGAGCCACTTCAAGGTGGCGTTGTAGTACCGGTGCTGCGCCCCCTTCTGCACGATGCGGTCGAAATAGGAGAGCGAGGCCGAGTAAAACCCGAGGTGATACAGGGTCTTGCCCATCCAGAACTCGGCGCGCTGCTTGTTCGCGTCGCTGTCCCCGGTCTCGCCCTCGATGACCTTGTGAAGCTCGATGCTCGCGCTGTAGTAGTCCTTCGTTTCGTACAGCTTGAGCCCCTTTTGCATGGTCTTCGAGGCCGGTCCGCTCTTCTCGACCGTCTCGGGGGCGAACTCCATGTCCGCCGATTCCTGGGCGCGCGCGGCGCCCGTGAGCATGCAGAGGACTGCTAGGGGGAGGAGTCGTCGAATCATCGGCTACCTCGTGCTCTCCTCGGAGAGAGGGGTCCAGGATCGCGATCTGGGGCCGCAACCTAGCACCCGGTTCTTCAGGGAGGCAAGGAAAATCAAACTCCTACCGGGTGGATCCGAGGCGTGGGGTGCTTGACTTGAGAAACCGCCTGTGTAAGATGGGCGCGCCTATGGGCTTTTGCGGTACACCATCGGCCACCCACGACCAGGCGCCCCCTTGAAGGAGCCCCCGAGAATGAAGAGATCGCTGCCCGCCCTCCTGCTCCCCGCGCTCATCGCCATCCTCTCTGGGGCCGCCACCGGTTGCGCCGACAGCGACACCGGCCTGCCCTGCGAGGCCTCTACCACGGGGACCGATACCGTCATCATTACGCAAGCGCTGGACTGCCGTTCCAAGCTCTGCATGCGCTACGGGGCCACGGGCTCCACGCCCATGTGCACGAAGAGCTGCGCCCAGGACAGCGACTGTCCGGACGCCACGGATACCTGCGCGCAGGGCTTCAAGTGCGTGCATTCCGTGGGCGTCGGCACGCTGAAGTGCTGCAAGATGTGCGTCTGCCGCAGGTTCATCTCCGGGGACACCGACCCGCTCGCGAACTCCTGCGCCAACGTCTCGAACGAGAAGTGCCCGTCCCTGTAGCGGGACGCGGCGGCCCAAAGCTTGCTCGCGACGCCCGACCTGCCGTAGGCTAGATCCAAACAACGTAAGCGCTAACACAGCGGCGGCCGCGCTTGTCCGTCCGGCCGGACGGCGAGCCGCGGCGACCTCGCTCTTCCCCCCGGGAAAAGAGCCGGTCCGGCGTGCGAGCGCGGAGGCAAAGCGGGAATGCGGCACGCGATAGTGGCCTTGGGATGCTGGGCGCTCGTGGGGTGCTCGGGAGCGGGCAGCAGCCTCCCCGCCGACGGAGGCACCTCCGATGCGCAGACCCTGCTCGACGCTGCCTCTCGGGACGGGGCCAGCGACGCGGGACGCGATGCCGCGCCGGCCGATGCGCCCGCCCCGGACGCGCCCGCACCCGGCGACTCCGCGCCTCCGGACGGGCTCAGGATCGATACGGCCGCTGACGCGCCGAAGCCTGCGCCGGACGCGGCACCGACCGACACGGTCGTGGTCTTCTCGGACAAGGGTCCGGCCGACCGCGCGGTCCCCGACGCGCGCCTGCCGGACGCGCCCGCGTGCCCGGCGCCGGTCCACGACCTGTGCTCCGCTCCCGAGACGCTCAGCTGGGCCGGGAGCGCGATCAGCCGGAGCGGGACCACGGCCTGCGCGAAGAACCAGCTCGATGTCGTCCCCTCCGCGTCGTGCAACCTACCGGACGGGACGCCGGGCTTCGACGTCTTCTACACCATCACGCTCCCCCCGGGGCGGTACACGGTTCGGCTCACGCCCGCCGCCGGCTGGGACGCGGCGCTCTACGTGCTGGCCAGCTGCGCCAGCACCACCTCCTGCGTTGCGACCTCGGACCTGACGGGGGTCGGGGTCGTGGAGGACGTGCTGCTCACGCCGACGAGCAGCACCACGTACGTCCTGGGCGTGGATTCGTATCACCCGATGGAGCAGGGGCCCTTCACGCTGGAGGTCCTTCCGGGGCCGGCCTTGAATCCCGACGCCGGCGTGCGCCCGGACGCGGGACCGCCGCCCCCCGACGCGGCCCCCCGCGACACCTCGAGCACCGCGCCGACGCTCGTGATCACGGAGGTGATGGTCGACCCCTCCAGGGTGAGCGACTCGGAGGGCGAGTGGGTCGAGATCTTCAACGCCGGGGGCTCGAGCGTCCTGCTCAACGGCTGGCGCATCCGGGACAACGCGGGAGGCTTCGGTCACACGATCAACGCCCCGACCCTCAGCATCGCTCCGGGCCAGTACCGGGTGCTCGCGCGGAACGACAACGCCACGCAAAACGGCGGCGTCTCGGGTGCCTACTCCTACGGCAGCGCCATGAGCCTCTCGAACAGCGGCGACTACGTGGAGCTGCTGACCCCGGCGGGGGTGCTGATGGATCGCGTAGCGTGGACCAGCGGTTGGCCCTTCCGCTCCGGCCAGTCGATGTCCCTCAAGAGCCCGGCCCTGGACAACAGCCTGGTCGGGAACTGGTGCCGCGAAGCGATCGCCTGGACTGGATCGGCGGGCGACAAGGGAACCCCGGGGGCCGCGACCAAGTGCGGGCCGTAGACGAGGCACCACCCGTCGCCTCGAGCCTCGCTGACGCCTACGCTCCCGTCGCGTCGAAGGCGTTCTTCACGACCGTGATGCGCAGCTCCGGCTCGTAGACGATCCCCACCACGTCGAAGCGCACGGCGCGCTCGAGCCAGCCGCGCTCGGCGAGGAGCTGGCGCGCGGCCCGCACCAGGCGGGCGCGTTTCTCGCGCGAGATCGTTTCCAGCGGATCCCCGAAGTCGGCGCTCTCGCGGCTCCGCACCTCGACGAGACACAGCACGTCTCCCTCCTCGGCCACGAGGTCGATCTCGCCTCGTCGCGCGAGGAAGTTCCGATCGAGGATGCGATAGCCCTGCGTTTCGAGGTGGACGGCGGCCAGCGCTTCGGCTCGCTCGCCGAGGCGGCGCGTGGAGGGCAAGCCCAGACTACTTGGCGGAGCGGTCGGTCCGGACCTGTTCCTTGATGCGGGCGGCCTTGCCGGCTCGGTCGCGCAGGTAGAAGAGCCGCGCGCGGCGCACGCGCCCGCGGGTCAGCAGCTCGACGCGCTCCACGCGCGGGCAGCGCACCGGGAAGGTTCGCTCGACGCCGATACCGTAGGAGATCTTGCGCACGGTGAAGGTCCCACGCGCCCCGCAGTTGCGGCGCTTGATCACCACGCCCTCGAAGGCCTGGAGACGCTCCTTGTCACCCTCGACGATGCGGACCTGCACGCGCACCGTGTCGCCCACCCGGAAGGGAGGCAGATCGTGCGCCGGCGTGCGGGCCTCGAGTTGCTCAATGATCGGATTCGTGTAGCTCATCGGTCTATCCTCGGAAAGCGCCGGCCGGCGAGGCGCCGGGGTGCTGGCTCTATCGTCGAAGTCGCTGAAAAAAACAGCGCGGGCCGCGCGCTCGGCGAGGCCCTACGTCTCTTCGCGCAACCCGAACAGCCTGTCAAGTAAGATCGCGGCGGCGCTACGCACGGAGAGGTGGTTGTACGCCGCGCCCCCGTGCACGGGCCGAAGCGCCAGGTCGGCCCGCTCCAGCACCTCGGTGGCCAGACCCCAGCCCGTTCCCATCATGATCACTACGGGTTGTCCGGACCCCAGCCAGCGCCGGACCTCCGCCCCGGTCACCTGGCCCGGCCGCGCGGCGGCGCTCGTTGCCACGGTGAGCGGCCGCTTCCCCTCGCGGGCCTCCACCTCGGTGAGGACCTGCTCGAGGCTCTCCACCACCTCGAGCAACGCCAGCGCCTCGGCCCGGTCCTCGTTGTAGCTGGCCCCGTGCCCCTCTTTCCAGTGCGCCAGGATGCGGCGCGCCAGCTCCTGCTGGCTCGCCACCGGCGTCACCACGAAGTAGCCGCCGAGCCCGAAGGTGCGACTCGAGCGCGCGATGTCGTGCAGGTCCAGGTTGGTGATGGCCGTGGTGACGATGCGCTTGCCCTTGTCGTAAACGGGGTAGTGCAGCAGCGCCACGTAGGCGCGGCCCGCCAGCTCGGCGCGGTCTTCGCGGCCGTCCACCTCGGCCAGGATCGTGCGGTCCTCGCCGCTCGGCTGATAGCGCTCCCACAGGTCGGGGCGGCGCTGCCGCGTGCGTACGAGCATCTGGAGTCGACGCCAGCGGTCGATCCGCGCGTGATTCCCCTCGACCAGCACCTCGGGGACGGCGAGCCCGCGGAACTCGCGCGGACGCGTGTACTGCGGGTACTCGAGCAGCCCCTCGCCGTGGCTCTCGGTGGTGAGCGACGAGGCCTTGCCGATCACCCCGGGGACGAGACGGCTCACCCCGTCGATGATCGCCATGGCCGCGACCTCCCCGCCGTTGAGCACGAAGTCCCCGAGGGAGAGTTCCTGATGCACGAAGGTGCGGATCCGCTCGTCGAAGCCCTCGTACCGGCCGCAGACCAGGACCACGTGGCGGCGGTCGAGGAGCTCCACGAGGTGCCTTTGCGCGAGCGGTTCGCCCTGCGGCGTGAGCAGCACCCGATGCGGCGAAAGGTCGGGGTCGTGCCCCACCGACTCGAGCGCCGCGACCAGGGGGTCGACCTTGATCACCATCCCGTCCCCGCCGCCGTACGGCGTGTCGTCCACGGTGTGGTGCTTGTCGGCGGCGAAGGCCCGCGGGTCGACGAAGTCCACCTGGACGAGCCCCTGCGCCACGGCCTTGCCGAGGAGCGAAGCGCGTAGAAACGAGTCGAAGGCCTCGGGGAAGATCGTGACGACGGTGAAACGCACGGGCAGGCTCCGCCGCTACGAAATAGGGGTGGCTTCCCACTGGTCGCCGCCGCTGACCCAGATCGTGCGCTCGGTGAGCTTCACCTCGACGAGCCAGGGGGCGACGAAGGGGATGAGCCGCTCCTCGTTCTCGCGACGCACGACGAGCGTGTCCTGGGCTCCGGCAGAGAAGACCTCGTGCACCGTGCCGAGGTCGAGTCCGAGCTCGCGGTCCTTCACCGCGCAGCCGACGAGGTCGGCATAGAGATACTCCCCCTCCTCGAGCACGAGGGCGCTCCGCGGCAGGTGCACCGTGGCGCCCCGCAGCTCCTCGGCGGCCTCGCGGCTCTCGACGCCCGGCAGCTGGAAGATGGCGCCCCCTTCACACTGGCCGACGAAGACGAGGCCGACGAGCAGCTCCCCCGTGGGGCGGCGCACGACGAGCAGCTCCGGCTGCTCGAGCGCCTCGGAGGCCGGGTCGTGGAGCTGCACCTTGAAGGCGCCGCGCACGCCGTGCGGGCGGGCCACCACGGCAACCTCCACCGTCTGCGCGAGCTCGATGGCCGGTGGATCGACGGAGGGCGAGCGGCCCCGCGTCACCCGACGGCCCGGCCGCAACATTCGCCTGCGCTGGTTCATGACGGGGCGCGGGAAGAACGGCTACTCGAGGATCTCGAGGACCGTGCGCTTGCGGATCTTCGTGGAGGCGGCGCTCAGGATGGTGCGCATGGCTCGCGCGGTGCGGCCCTGCTTCCCGATCACCTTCCCGAGGTCCTCCTTGGCGACCTTCAGCTCGATCACCGAGGTCTGCTCACCCGAGATCTCGTTGACCTCTACCCGGTCGGGCTGGTCCACGAGCGCCTTGGCCATGAAGATGATGAGCTCCTTCATCTGCGATCCGCTGTCGCTCATGCTCGTCCTCCGCGTTCGAACGAAGCCCACCTGGCCGACACGGAGCCCCAAAGCCCGCGTCCCACCTCAGGGGCGCGACAGCGCACAGAACGGCGCGCTAGCTCTGAGCGGGCGTCGCCTGGCGGAGCTTCAGGATCAACTTCTTCAGCGTCTCGGTCGGCAGCGCGCCGACCTTCAGCCAGTGATCCAGCCTTCCAGAATCAACGTTCAATTTCGACGGGTTCTCGTTCGGATCGTACGTGCCGATCTGCTCGATGAAGCGCCCGTCCCGGGGGCTCCGGCTATCGCTCACCACCACCCGGTAGTAGGCATGCCTCTTCGCACCCGCGCGGGACAACCGTACTTTGACTGCCATGATGACCTCGCTCCTACGCTACCTTGGCTCCCCGCGGGTCGAGACCCGTTGACATCCTAGACGTTGAATTAGTATAGCGAAACGCCCGTGTCCTGGGGAGCAATAGTTCAGGACGGGGCTAAGTACCCCAAATCCCGTGCCGATGTCAAGTCGGCCTCGCGGAAGGCCCAGGGATGCTGCTCGAGCTGGACGGGGTCAACAAATTCTACGGTCCTGTCCACGCGTTGCGCGACGTGAGCCTGCGCCTCGCGCCCGGGAGCATCGGCCTGCTCGGGCCCAACGGCGCGGGAAAGTCCACGCTCCTGAAGATCCTGCTCGGCCTCCTCTCGCCCACGGGCGGCCGAGCGCAGGTGCTCGGCTGCGACCCCACGGGGAGATCTCTCGACCTGCGACAGCGCATCGGCTACATGCCCGAGCAGGATTGTTACATCGCGGGACTCGACGCCGTCGAGACGTGCAGCTATGCGGCCCAGCTCTGCGGGCTCCCGCCGGCCGACGCCAAGGAACGCGCGCACGCGGTGCTCGAGTACGTGGGGCTCGGCGACAAGCGGTACCTCAAGGTCCAGGGCTACTCCACCGGGCAGAAGCAACGGGTCAAGCTGGCGCAGGCGCTGGTCCACGACCCCGACCTCCTGCTCCTCGACGAGCCGACCAACGGCCTCGACCCGCAGGGGCGGGACGAGATGCTGGCGCTCATCACGCAGCTGCCGGCACGCCGCTCCTGCTCGATCATGCTCTCGTCGCACCTCCTGCCCGACGTGGAAGAGGTCTGCGATCAAGTGATCGTGATCGCCGAGGGGCAGGTCCGCTTCTCCGGTCCTCTGGCCGAGCTGCGCGGCACGCAGGACGGCTACTACGAGGTGCGCGTGAAGGCCGACGCCGACCGCCTCCGAACGCTGCTCGACGCCGCGGGCTGTCAGGCCCTCGTCGAGGACGGGCTGCTCAAGGTGCGGCTGCCCCCGGGAGCCGACCCGGACCTCATCTTCCGCACCGCGCTCGACGCGCAGATCCAGGTCCGGCACCTGGCGCGCTGCGAGCTCTCTCTGGAGGCCGCGTTCATCGCGGTGCTCGAGCGCAAAGGAGCGGCGTAACCGATGGCACAGGGGACGATCCGTGCGCACGCGCCCGGCGAAGGAGAGATCCGGGACCTCGGCTATCGCCGCTACGAAGGGGCGCGGCTCGCCCATCGCACGCGCTACCGGGTGCTCTCGCGCTACGCCTTCTCGCTCGCCTGGGCGAGCGGCCTGGTGAAGGCCGACCTCATCCTCGGCATGTTCCCGGTGGTGGTCTGCGCCGTGGTGATGTTCTTCAAGATCAAGGCGCAGCAGCTCCTCGCCGGTCAGAACGCCCCGATCGAGATCGAGGACCCGAGCTTCTGGGTCTACTACTGCCTCTTCTGGTGCCAGATCTGGTTCGCCTTCGCCATGAGCCTGCTCTCGGCCGCCCCGGCCATCGCCGAGGACGTGCGCACCGGCGCCTTCCAGTTCTACTTCGCCCGCCCGGTCGCCGCCGCTCACTACCTCTGGGGCAAGCTCCTCGGGGCCGGGGGGCTCATCCTCCTCGTCTGCGCTCCTCCCGGGATCCTGCTCGCGCTGGTGCGCGTCGCGCTCGGTGGTAGCGGGAAGGCCTCGCTCGCGCTCTTGCCGCTCGTCCCGCTGGCCCTCCTCTACGCCGCGATCATCACCGTGAGCCTGACCCTCCCCGCGGTGGCGCTGAGCTCGGTCTCACGCCGCGCGGGCTACGTCCAGGGGGGCTGGGCGGCGCTCTTCTTCTTCCCCTGGGTGCTCGGCGAGGCGATGGCCGCCGCGACGGACGTGCCCTACCTCGTGCTCCTCTCGCTCCCCACGAACCTCCGCCTCGTCGGCCAGTACCTCTTCGGCGTGCCGCGAAGCTACCCCCTCCCCTGGTACCTCCCCGCGGGTGTGCTCGCGCTCGTGGTCGGGCTCTCGGTCTGGTTCGTCTGGCGCCGTCTCAGGCGAGTGGAGATCTTCGCGTGATGGCCCAAGGCACCAAGAACGCCCTCGTCACCACCGAGCACCTCTCCAAGTGGTACGGCAAGGTGGTCGGGATCAACGACTTCACGGTCACGATCTCGCCCGGGGTGACGGGCCTCCTCGGACCGAACGGCGCCGGGAAGTCCACCTTCCTCAAGCTGCTCATCGGCGTGCTCAGGCCTTCGAAGGGCAAGCTCACCGTGCTCGGCGAGCGCGTCTGGGGGAACCTCCCGCTCCTCGCGCGGATCGGGTACTGCCCCGAGCACGACGGGGTCTACGACGACCTGACCGGACGCGAGTTCGTGATCGCGATGGCGCGGCTCTCAGGCCTCGTGCCGGCGGAGGCGGCCCGGCGCGCCGACGCCACGCTCGACCGCCTGGGCCTCATGGAGGCGCGCCACCGACGGCTGCGGGAGTACTCCAAGGGGATGCGTCAGCGGGTGAAGCTCGCGCAGTCCCTCGCGCACGACCCGGACCTCGTCTTGCTCGACGAGCCGATGACGGGCTGCGACCCACCCACACGCGTCCAGCTGGTGAAGATCATCAAGGAGCTCGGCGCGGCGGGCAAGGCGGTGATCGTCTCGAGTCACATCCTCCACGAGGTGGAGGCGATGACGAGCGAGATCCTCCTGCTCTACAAGGGGCAGGTCCTCGCCGAGGGAAACGTCTATCGCATCCGCGAGATGATCGACCGGCACCCGCACAAGATCGAGGTGCAGTGCGACCGGCCGCGCGAGCTAGCGAGCGAGCTCGTCACGCACCCCGAGATCGCGTCCGTGCGCTTCGACACCGCCGGGGCGCTGCTCCTCGAGACCCGCGACCCCGACGGCTGCTACCCGCTCATCCCGCGCGTGGCGCTCGAGCACGGGGTGAAGATCCAGGCCCTCACGAGCCCGGACAACAACCTCCAGGCGGTCTTCGAGTACCTCACCCGGGACCGAGGCCCCGAAGGGGTGGCGCGCAGCGGCGCGGGAGGCGCTTCATGAGCACGAACCCGACCCGCTCCGGCGGGCGCGCGCTGCCGAGCGGGCTGACCCTCGTCGGGATCTTCGCCGGCCTGAGCCTCGAGCGGTCCCGCCGCAGCAAGCTGCTCCGGCTGATCCTCGCCGTCCTGGCGTTGCCCCTCGTCGCGTCGGCCGGGGCCCTCGCGGCGGGAAAGGCGGGGCCGGAGTTCTTCAAGCAGATCGTCGAGCTCTACCTGCGCTACCTCATCCCCTTGGTGATGGCGCTGCAAGCCTCGGCCACCGTGGCGGAGGAGGTGCAGGCCAAGACCATCACCTACCTCTTCACGCGACCGGTGCCGCGCTGGACCCTGCCCCTTGGCAAGTACCTGGGGAACATCGGGCTGAACCTGATCCTGCTCCTGCCCTCCCTCGCGGTGGCCTACGTGCTCTGCATGGTCGGAGACGGCTACGTCGGGTCGGAGCTCGGCACCCTCGGCAAGAGCCTCTTCGCCGCGCTCCTCGGCGCGATCTACTTCGGCGCCCTGGCCATGGCCTTCGGCGCGATGGTCACGAACCTGCCGTTCGCGATGATGCTCACCTACGTGCTGGTGATGGAGGTGGGCTTCTCGTTCGTGCCCGGCTGGCTCAAAGCCACCGCCATGACCGTGCATCTGCGCGCCATCGCCGGCACCTACACGCCGGCCGCGGCGAGCTTCTTCGCCTCGGATCCGAACCTCACGACCGCCGTCTCGGCGCCCGTGGTCTTCGGCGTGGCCCTCTTGTGGATCGTCATCGCGCTCGCCTGGGTCGCGAGCACCGAATACCGAACGGACCGCTAGTCACTGGCTCGTGACGGGCCCGCGCCGGTCAGGCAGGGCCGGCGCCAAGGGAGAAGACCGATGAAAGCACTTTGGCTCGCCGCGCTGGTCGGCTCGACGCTCCTCGGAGCCTGCGGCGGCGGCAGCAGCATCGCCGCCAACTGTCAGGAAGCCTGCAAGGTCGAGGAGGGGAACCCCTGCACGAGCCGCCTGGGCGAGTGCCAGGAGAAGTGCAAGACCCTCGCCTCGCAGGCCGAGCAGTCGGGCTTCCAGAAGGCGGATTGCGGCAAGTGCATCGCGGGGCAGTTCAAGTACAGCATCTCGCCGAAGAACGAATGCTGGGGCGTCCTCGCTCCGACGGGGATCGACATCCCCGCCTGCGCCAAGCTCTGCATCGAGCCCGACGCCGGCGTGCGGTAGGCGGCGCGCGCTACGCCCCCGTGGCGGCCGGCTCCACCTCCGAGGTGCAATGGGGGCAACGGCTGGCCTTGAGCGCGATAGCCGAGGTGCAGCGAGGGCACTCGCGCGTGCTCGCCGGCGCCGCTTCCTCCTTTTTCCGCAAGCGGTTCATCGCCTTCACCACCAGGAAGAGCACGAAGGCCATGATCACGAAGTCGATGGCCGCCTGGATGAACAGGCCGTAGTTCACCGTCGGTATCCCGGCCGCCTTCGCCGCCGCCACGCTCGCGGCGGGCTTGCCCGTCAGGTTGACGAAAAGGCTCGAGAAGTCGATCTTGCCCAGCAGGAGCCCGAGCGGCGGCGTGAGCACGTCGGAGACGAACGACGAGACGATCTTGTTGAACGCGGCCCCGATGATGATGCCGATGGCCATGTCGACCACGTTCCCCCGCATTATGAAGGCCTTGAATTCCTTCAACATGATCGCAATCCTCCGGTGACGGTTGGCCACGATATAGCAGAAGCGCGGCCCACCGTCCGCAGCCGTGTGCGGGCCGGGCGGCGCGCTGCATCCTTCGAGCGGGAGAAAGACCGTCGCCTTGACGCCCCGGGGAGGCGCGTGGCACTACTCGGCGACGTGGTCGGTAAAGGCCGCCTTGCGATGGCGAGCGGTCGGCAGGTGCGCGTCCCAGCAGGCCGGACTGCAGAAGACGAGTTTCAGGCGACCGCTGTTGCAGGCCGAGACCGTGCAGCGATAGTAGGTCTGCCCTCGGAAGATCTCCTTGCTACACATCGCGCATTTACCGAAGAGCGGGGGCATGAGAACCCAACCCTACCGGACGGGCCTGGGGATGACAAGGACGAGCGATGGACGAGGGCCGCAAGCTGTCTGACCCCGAATCGCGCGGACGCACGATTCACTTCGTGTCGCTCGGCTGCCCGAAGAACCGCGTCGACACCGAACGCATGGTGGCGCTCGCGACCGGCCAAGGCATGCGCCTCGTGGCCGACCCGGCCGACTCGGAGGTCATCGTCGTGAACACCTGCGGGTTCATCGGACCCGCGAAGCAGGAGTCGGTCGAGACGGTGCTCGAGCTGGCGCGCCACAAGGAGACCGGACGCTGCCGCACGCTCGTCATGACCGGGTGTCTGTCGCAGCGCTACCCGGAGGAGCTGGCGCGCGAGCTCCCCGAGGTCGACCACTTCCTCGGCACGAGCGACCTGCCGCGCCTCGGCGAGATCCTCTCGCGGCGCGACGAGGCCCGGCTCGCGGTGGGACGACCCGAGGGCCTCGCCGAGGCGGAGTTCGGACGCCAGCTCCTCGGGCCCGCGCACACCGCGCACCTGAAGATCTCGGAGGGGTGCAACCGGCCGTGCGCCTTCTGCATCATCCCGCTCATGCGCGGCGCGCAGCGCAGCCGGACCCTCCCGTCGCTTCTCGAGGAGGCGCGCACGCTCGTCGCCTCGGGGGTACGGGAGCTCATCCTCGTGGCCCAGGACACCACCGTCTACGGAAGCGACCTCGCGGGGGAGCAGGAGACGGACCTCGTCGCTCTGCTCGAGGCGCTGAGCAGCCTCGAGGGCCTGGTCTGGATCCGCCTGCACTATACCTACCCTTCCGCGGTGGACCGGCGACTCGTCGAGGCCATGGCCACGCTGCCGAAGGTCGCCCCCTACATCGACATGCCGCTGCAGCACGTGGACGACGAGGTCCTGCGGCGCATGCGTCGCGGGTACGGGGAGAAGAAGGTGCGCGAGACGATCGCCCTCCTGCGCGAGGCGATGCCGAAGGTCGCCATCCGCACCACCCTGCTCACCGGCCACCCGGGGGAGACCGACGCCGCCCACGCCCGGCTCCTCGCGTTTCTCGAGGAGGTGGAGCTCGACCATGTCGGGGTCTTCCCCTTCTCGCCCGAGGAGGGCACGCCGTCGCACGATCTACCCGACGCGGTGCCGGAGAAGGTGGCCCGCGCGCGCGCCAAGGAGGTGATGGCGCTGCAGCGCAAGATCAGCCGCCGGCGGCTCAAGCGCCTGCGCGACGAGGTCCTCGAGGTCATGGTGGACGGCCCGAGCGAGGAGAGCGAGTTCCTGCTGCAGGGGCGGCACGGGGGGCAGTCCCCGGAGATCGACGGCGTCGTGATCCTGACCGACGGCACGGCCCAGCCGGGGGAGGTCGTGCGGGCCCGCGTGATCAAGTGCAGCGACTACGATCTGGTGGCCTCGATCGAGCAGGCCGAAGAGCACGCGCCGGACGGCGGCGACTCGGGACGCGGCGCAACGTCACGCTGAAGTCGACGCGGCGCCGCCGAGATCCGCGAACCCTACTTCGCCGGCTCGGCCAGCGCCCGATCGATCGCCGCGCGCAGCTCGCCGGTGCCGCGACCACCGACCTGGACGTGCTGGACGACCCCGCGACGATCCACCAGCGCCACGTGCGGGATGGTCTGCACGCCGTACTGCGCCGCGACCGCGCCGTCGTCCACCAGCGCGAAGAGCTTGCCGCCGCGACGCTGGAGGAACTGCTGGAGCATGGGGGCGTTCCCCTCGACGTTGACCGCGAGCACCTTTAACCCGCGGGGCCCGAGCGCCTCCTGGACCTGTTCGAGCCAGGGCAGCTTGCGCAGGCAGGGGCCGCACCAGGTGGCCCAGAAATCGAGGAGCACGACCTGACCGCGCAGGGCGGAGAGCTTCACGGGCTCGCCGGTGGGCGTGGGCAGGGTGAAGTCCGGCGCCTCGGTACCGATCCCCGGCCCTCCTATGGGAGCGCAGCGCCGCGAGAGCGACACCACGTTGAGGAGCAGCAGGACGAGCACCGCCGCCAGGACGATCGTGCCGACGGCGGAGCGTTTGCCTTCCATGGAGTAACGCTACACCACCGACGTCCCGAGAGCACGCAGGGCCCTGTAGCCCTCACGAGCGTCTGGAGGCGAGCTCCTTGGCCGCCTTGGCCAGGACGGCGGGGATGTTCTTCGAGCGCGAGAGGGTCCGAAGGTCGGCCGGTCGCAGGTGGGGCAAGATGCGCAGCGCGTGCCCGAGCGGGCACTTGGGGTTGTTGGCCAGGGCGAGCTTGATCTGATAGCTCTTCTGCCACTCCTTGCGAGTCGCGATGTAGCGGATGACCTCCTCGCTGAGCCCGCGGTTCGAGGCGTAGCGCCCCGCCTCCTGCTCGTTCACCGCCGGCGACTGGATCGCCGCCATCGACACGAGCTTGTTCGAGTCCCGGATGAAGACCGCGCGGTGGGACTGCGAGCCGATCGTGGCCAGCCGGATCTTGGCGTTGATCGGCAGGTCGGAGAGCTTCTTCCCCTTCTCGTCGACCTGGGCCTCCCCCTCGTATTCGAGGTTCCCCACCGCCCCGCCCTCGAACCCCTCCTCGAAGGCCGACGAGAAGAGGGCATCCATCGCGTCTTCGTCCATCGACGACGGCGCGCCGAAGCTGGCCGCCAGGTCCTCCGGCGGCAGCTCCAGCAGCTCCTCCTCCCCCTCCTCGGTCGCGGCGGCGGCGGTCCCGGCGGTCGGCAGCGCGTGGCCTAGGATGCTGGCCGCGAGCTCCTTGTAGTGCGGGACGCGAGGGAGCACGAGACCGTGACGGACCGCCAGCTCGAGCAGGCGATCCACCGTCGACATCCGCGCCGACTTGTTGAAGTAGACGGCCTCGACGATCGCCGGGCAGCGCAGGATGCGCTCCTGGTTCCCGGCGAGGATCTCCAGCTCGCGCTCCTGCATCGTCCCGGCGAGCGTCACGAGCGTCTCGTCGTGCACCGCGCGGTTGAGCAGCACCCGCTCGGCCAGGACGGGACGACGGCTGACCCGCGTGGCGAAGAAGTCGAGGACGCGCGGATCGAGCGCCTCGCCGAGGGCCGCGGCGAGGATGTTCTCCGGCAGACCGTCGGCCGTCGCCGCGGCGGCCTGCGCGATCTTGGCGTCCGCGTCACGACTGAGCTGGTAGAGGGCCACCGCCAGGTCCTTCGGACCGAGGGGAGCCAGCCCCTTGGCGGCCATCATCTTCGCCGGAGCGGGCGCGGCAGGCCCCACGACGCGCAGCAGGCCGGCGTTCAGCAGCTCGGGCTCGAGGGGGGTGAGGTCCAGCGCCATCCGTCAGTACCTAATCGTCTTCCTCGGCCGCCATCTTGGCGTTGGCAATGATCTTCTCGGCGAGGTTGCCCGGGACCTCGTCGTAATGCGCGAAGGACATGGTGAAGGCGCCGCGCCCGGCGGTGATCGACTCCAGGTCGATGGCGTACTTCAGGAGCTCCGCGAGGGGGACCATCGCCTTGATCACCAGACTGCGCCCCTTGGTGTCGGTCCCCAGCACCTTCCCGCGCCGGCTGCTCACGTCGCCGATGATGTCTCCCATGTACTCGTCGGGACAGGTCACCTCGAGGTTCATGATCGGCTCGAGGAGCGCGGGGGTCGACTGCCGGAAGGCCTCCTGAAAACCCTTCGACCCGGCGCGCTCGAACGACCGCCCGTCGGAGTCCACGTCGTGGTACTTGCCGTCCTTGAGCGTCACGCGGATGTCCACCACCGGATAGCCGGCGATGACGCCCCGGGCCATGCGGTCGCGGATCCCCTTCTCCACCGCCGGGATGAACTGCCGCGGCACCGAGCCCCCGAAGATGGCGTCCACGAACTCGAGCGGGTCGTCCTTCACCTCGCTGTCCTTGGGCTTGGGCTCCATGTCGATGTAGACCACGCCGAACTGGCCGCGCCCACCGCTCTGCTTCTTGTGCTTCCCCTCCACGTCCACCGCCTTGCCGCGGATCGTCTCGCGGTAGGGGATCTTGGGGGCGGCGAGCTCGACGTCCACGCCGTGCCGACGGAGCTTCTCGACCGCCATCTCGATGTGAATCTGCCCGAGGCCTCGGAGCAGGATCTCCTTGCTCACCTGGTCGCGGTCGAGCTTGAGCGAGGGGTCCTCCTCCATCAGATCGGCGAGGCGCGAGGCCACCTTCTCCTCGTCCCCCTTCGACTTCGGGCGAATGGAGAAGCTGATCACGGGTTCGGGGAGCTTGACCATCGGGTAGGTGATGACCGACTTCTCGTCGCAGAGCGTGTCGCCGGTCTTCGTGTCCTTCAGCTTGGCCAGACCGATCACGTCCCCCGCCACGGCCTCGGTGAGGTTCTCCCGCTTCCGGCCGATCAGCGTGTAGAGCGTGCCCACACGCTCCTTGGAGCCCTTCCGGGGGTTGAGCACGGTAGCGTCCGAATGGAGCGTCCCCGAGATCACGCGACAGAGGGCGATCTTGCCGATGTCCGCGCTGATGACCTTGAAGACCCGCGCGGAGAAGGGCTCGTTCTGGTCCCCCTTGCGCGCCACCTCGGCGCCGGCCGCATCCACGCCCACGGTGGGCGGACGGTCGAGCGGCGACGGGAAGGTATTCGCGATCACATCCATGAGGGGCTGCACGCCGAGGTTGCGCGTGGCCGAGCCGCAGAGCACGGGCACGATGGTCCCCGCCAGGATCGCGCCCGAAAGGCCCTTCGTGATCTCCTCCTCGGAGAGCTCGCCCGTCTCGAGGTACTTCTCGATCAGCTTGTCGTCGCTCGACGCGATCCCTTCGATGAGCTGCTCGCGCGCGGCGGAGGCGGCGGCGGTCAGGTTGGCCGGCACATCCCCGACGGTCATCTGACGCCCCTCGTCGGTGAAGGTGTAGGCCTTGAGGCTCAGCAGGTCCACGACGCCGGCAAAGGCGCCCTCCTGCCCGATCGGGATCTGCAGCGCGACGGCCTTGTCGGAGAGGACCTCGCGCACGTCCTTCAGCGCGGTTTCGAAGTTGGCGCGCTCGCGGTCCACCTTATTGAGGAAGACCACGCGGGGCAGCCCGAGCCGGTTCACGATCTCCCAGGCTCGCTCGGTCCCCACCTGCACACCGTCGGGGGCGCTCACCACCACGATAGCCGCATCCACGGCCGAGGTGCCGAGCTCCGCGTCGGCCACGAAGTTCCCGTCACCCGGCGTGTCGATGAAGTTGATCTTGACCTTCTTCCACTCGCAGCTCCCGACGGCGCACTGGAGGCTCGACTTTCGCTTGAGCTCCTCGGGCTCCGTGTCCAGGTTCGACGACTCGTCGTCGACCTTGCCGAGGCGCGTGGTCGCCTTCGTGTCGAATAGAAACGCCTCCGCCAGCGAGGTCTTTCCACACTTGCCGTGGCCGACGAAGGCCAAGGTACGCACATCCTTCGAGTCGTATTTCTTCATCGCGGCTGTTTCCCTCGCTGGCGGGGCCTCGGCCCCGCGGCTAGAACACCGTCTGACGAGTACGCACTGCTCGAATAGTTGCCGGGCAAATGTTGTTAGATCGAAAAGAAAAGCCAGTCAAGCGGCACGGTTGCGCTCGAAGAGGATCCGGAGTCCGGTCAACGTGAGGAGCTCGTCGGTCTCCTCGATCGTCGAGGAGGAGGCGGCGATGAGGCGCGCGAGTCCCCCCGTGGCCATGACCCGCGGCGTGAAGTCGAGCTCCTGCACCATTCGCGTCACCACCCCGTCCACGAGTCCGACGTAACCGTAGAAGAGACCGGACTGCATGCTCGCCACGGTGTTGCGGCCGACGACGCGCGCGGGCCGGGCCACCTCCACGCGCGGGAGCTTCGCGGCGTGCCGGTAGAGGGCGTCGGCGCTGATGGTCACCCCGGGGGCGATCACGCCGCCCAGATATTCCCCGTGCGGACTCACGCAGTCGAAGGTGGTGGCGGTGCCGAAGTCCACGACGATCACGCCGCTGCGATAGCGCTCGTACGCCGCCACGCCGTTGACGATGCGGTCGGCCCCCACCTCCTTCGGGTTCTCGTAGAGGATCGGCATGCCGGTCTTCAGGCCGGGCCCGACCTGCAGGGGCTCCACGCCGAAGCGCCCCTTCAGCGCCTGGAGCACAGCGCGGACGGCGTCGGGTACCACGGACGCGAGGATGCACGCGTCGATGACCGGACGCACGCCGCTGAGCTCGAAGAGCGCGTGGAGCGCGATGGCGTATTCGTCGGAGGTGCGCTCCTCGGAGGTGGCGATCCGCCAGTGGTCGACGAGCCGACTCCCGTCGAAGAGCCCGAGCACGGTGTTGGTGTTGCCGATGTCCACGGTGAGCAGCATCGCGTCGTCACCTCCGCGGTGCATCCTACCCAATCGCGCGGCACGCGGCACGGCCGTTGTGAGGCGGCCCGGAAGCACGCTATCGTTCGGCCCGATGGCCCAGGCGCTCGAGCGACGGAAGATCTGGCTCTACCCGGTACTCCTCCTCGGCGGCGTAGCGCTGGCCTGGTTCGGGCTGCTGCTCGGCGCGGACCAGCTCCTGAGCGGCGGCCGGGGGGTCGGCGTCTTCGGCGCGCTCGCCCGCTACAGCGCCGAGGATATGCAGAGCGCCCTCGGCAACCTCCCCGAGGTGGTGGTGGCGATCCTCGGTATCGCCATCACGGTGGTGTCGATCATCTTGCAGCTCTCGGCCACGCGGTACACACCGCGCGTGACGGAGCTCTTCTTCCGCGACCGCACGAACCTGCTCCTGCTCAGCTTCTTCGTCGTGACCTCCATCCACGCCATCTGGGCCACCTTCGCCGTGCACCGGACCTACACGCCGCACGTGCTGATCGTCGTCACGCTGGTGATGATGACCGCCGCCGTGCTCCTGCTCATTCCGTACTTCAGCTACGTCTTCGCCTTCCTCGAGCCGGAGCGCGTGGTGGCGCGCCTGCAGGAGCACTCGCTGGCCGAGGCGCTCGCGCGCGAGGCCGCGCCGGGGGCGCTCCGGCAGGGGCGCGTGCTCCAGGGGATCGAGCAGCTGGCCGACGTCGCGGTGAACGCCGTGGCGCAGAAGGACCGCATCATCGCCTCGCGCAGCGTCGACGCGCTGAAGGACCTCTGCACCCGCTACGTGGCCGAGAAGCAGCGCCTCGAGGCCGAGTGGTTCGAGCTCGGCGAGGCGCTTCGAAGCAACCCGGACTTCGTGGTGCTCGGCGCGGCGAGCCACACGGAGCTCCTCGAGCAGCGCACCTGGCTCGAGTGGAAGGTGCTCCGTCAGTACCAGACCATCTTCAACGAGTCGCTGAACCGCATGGCGGAGCTCGCCGAGCTGGTGGGGATCGACTCGCGCTACATCGGAGAGACGGCGCTCCAGGCGGGAGACCGGCCGGTCCTGCGGCTCACGATCAAGTTCTTCAACACCTACCTGCGCGCGACGATCAACCGCCGCGACGTGCGCACGGCCTACAACGTGCTGCACCAGTACCGGCAGCTCGCGGAGGGGCTGGCGCGCGCCGGGTGGGGCGCTGAGGTGCTGGAGCTCGGTGCCTACTTCAAGTACTACGGCCAGACGGCCAGCGCCGCGGGGCTCCCCTTCGTCACGGAGACCGCCGCCTACGACCTCTGCGCGCTCTGCGAGGTGGCGCACCAGGTGGGCTTCTCCGACGAGCGGAAGCTCCTGCAGACCTTTCTCGAGGTGGACAAGGCGGCGGAGACCGAGGCCGAGGAGCGTTCGCTCCGCGGGGTGCGTAAAGCGCAGCTCAAGCTCGCCACCTATTACCTGCTGCGCGAGGGAGAGGAGCTGGCGCGGCTCATCTTCCGCGACATGGAGCACGAGCGGCCCGAGCGACTGGCCAGCATCCGGGACGAGCTGCTGGCCGTGAAGGACCGGGACTTCTGGGAGATCATCGACCGCGGCCACAACTTCGAGTACCTGGAGCCGGAGCGGAAGGCCCAGCTCGAGCGCTTCTACGCCTGGTTCGGGGAGAAGGGGGCGGCCTGACCGTTGACGGGTCTTCGGCGCGCGGCGTATCGTGCGCAACCATGAAATCCATCAAACAGCGCGTCCTCTTCCTTCCGGCGCTCCTCCTCGTGACCGCGACGCTCGTGCCGGCGTGCGAATGCGGCGATAGCACTCCCAAGGCCGACGCCGGGACACCCGACGCGGCCACACCGGACGCCGCCGTCTCGCGCGACCTGAGCGCGAGCCTCGACACCAAGGCGCCGGACGCCAAGGCCCCCGACGCGGCCAAGCCGGATGCGGCGAAGCCCGACGCACGCCTCCCCGACGCGGCCAAGCCCGACGCTTCGCCCATCTCGTGCACCGGGAGCGCGGGGCTCTGGAGCTTCGACGAGAACACCGGCACCACGGCGAAGGACCGTTCGGGGAACGGCCACACCTTCACCTCGAGCGGGGCCACCTGGACCCCAGGCAAGCAGGGGAGCGCCTTCTCCTTCACCGGAGGGTCGAACGCCACGACCCCCTACACCGCCAAGTTTGAGGCCAAGCGCAAGCTCACGCTGACGGCCTGGATTCGCCCGAACACGCTCGGCGTGGCCGGCATCGTGGTCAAGGGCGCCCGCGCGGGGGCCACGCAGGACTGGGGCTTCTACCTCTGGAACGACGAGCTCGGCGTGCTCTTCAACTGGCCGACCCTGGGCGACAACCCCATCCTCTCGACGGGGGCGAAGATCGCCACCGGAAGCTGGGTCTTCGTGGCCATGGTGCTCGACGTGGACGCCGGGACGGTGTCCTTCTACAAAGACGGAGTCTTCCTCTCCAAGGGGACCTGGACCGCCGAGCTGCTGCAGAACAACACCGACCCGATCACGATCGGCACCGACGCGGGGACGCCCAACGACTTCGACGGCGCGATCGACAACGTGGGGATCTGGACCCGCGCCCTCTCGGCGAGCGAGATCGCCGCGCTCTACGCCACCCCGACGATCTGCATGAAGCCGTAGCCCCACCTGCCGCCCTAGCGTAAGAGGGGTTACGAGACGCGTTCGCCCGGCGGGGGACCGCTCGCGGGCCACGAACCCCCCCGCGGCCGGCTCACCCGCACGAAAGTTGTTGGTTTGCCATGGAAATCGTTGTGTGCTGGCCGGACCAACACGTTGACCGCGCAATGCATGCGTTGTAGACTTTGACCGTAGCGCCCTGCCACCGCACAGGAGTAGCAATGGAGTACCAGCTCCACGAGGAAGCGCCTCGCGTCCTCGTCGTCGATGACGAGAAAGTCATCCGAGAGATCCTGAGCGACTTCCTCACCATGGAAGGGTTCCTGGTCCGCACGGTGGAGGATGGGCAGGCGGCGCTCGCGGAGCTGGAACGACGCTCGTACAACCTGGTGATCAGCGACCTCAAGATGCCCAACATGGGCGGTCTCGAGCTGCTCGAACAGATCAACCAGCGCAGCATCAACGTCCTCACGGTGATCATGACCGGCTTCGGCACGGTCGAGACCGCCATCGAGGCGATGAAGAAGGGGGCCTACGACTACATCCTCAAGCCGTTCAAGGTCGAAGAGGTCGTGCACATCGTCCAGCGCGGCCTCGACCGGCAACGGCTCCAGCTCGAGAACATCCGCCTGAAGGAGGCGCTGAGCCTCTACAAGCTCTCCGAGGCGATCAGCCAGAGCCTGAGCATCGACAACATCTTCGAGCTCATCACCGACGCGGTGCTCGAGGAGCTCCAGGCCGACGTGGTGACGCTGCTCCTCGCCGACGAGCACGACCCATCGAAGTTCAGCGAACGGGTACGGCGCTGCTGCGGGACGGCAGACCAGGAGGATCTCGTCGGCGAGCTGAACCTCGAGGAGGTCACCGGCTGCTACACGCAGGACCTGCCGCTCCTCGCCCACGGGGCCAAGGCGCACCGCTTCTTCAAGCGCACGCCGCGGTCGCAGCGGCTCGTTTCGTTCTGCTCGATCCCGCTCACGGTTTCGAACCGCGTCCTCGGCATGCTGAACGCCTACTCGTACAACCGGGGCAACAAGTTCACCGAGGGGCAGCGGAAGATGGTCTCCATCCTCTGCAGTCGCGCGGCGGTGAGCATCGAGAACGCACGCCTCTACCTGAACCTGCTCAAGTCGAACAAGGAGCTCGAGGCGGCGAATCAGAGCCTCGCCGAGAACTTCCGACAGACGATCGTCGGCTTCGCGAACGCGCTCGAGGAGAGCGACCGGTACACGCGCGGCCACTCCGAACGCGTGTCGGTCTACGCCCGTATGATCGCCGAGGCCATGGGGCTTCCGGCGCGACAGGTGGACGCGGTCATTCTCTCGGCGCAGGTGCATGACATCGGCAAGATCGGCATCCCCACCGAGAAGCTGAACAAGCCCGGCAAGCTCACCCCCGAGGAGATCGCGATCTTCCGCACGCACCCCGAGAAGGGGAAGCGCATCCTCGAGCCGGTCCCCTTCTTGCGGGAGCTGATCCCCGGGGCCTACTGCCACCACGAGGCCTTCGACGGCACGGGGTACCCGCAGGGGCTCGGCGGCGACGAGATCCCGATCCTCGGGCGGATCATCGCCGTGGCCGACGCCTTCGACGCCATGACCTCCGACCGCGCCTACCGCAAGGCCCTGCCCTACCGCGTGGCGCTCGACGAGCTCCGTCGCTGCGCGGGGACGCAGTTCGACCCGCACGTCACGGCGGTCTTCCTCGACGAGATGGAGCGACGGCACCCGACCGCCGAGGAGAACCTCGAGGCGGTGATCTCCGCCATGGCCGCTGCCGCGGCTCTTTAGTACCAGCAGGCCGAGCAGCCGCCCCTCCGACGGAAAGCCGCCCAGAGTCCCTGGCGGATCCCTTCCCGCGGTTGACTCCCGCGCGGATCTGCGCTAATCAGCGTTTTCCGGTTTTTATACGCGGCCTTACCTCACAAGAGCCCTCACGGCGCACCCCACGGGATCATGACGGAAACTCACGGCCTCACCATCCACACCAGCATCGAACAGGAGATGCGCTCGTCGTTCATGGACTACGCCATGAGCGTCATCATCTCCCGCGCGCTGCCCAACGTGCGCGACGGGCTGAAGCCCGTGCATCGGCGGATCCTCTACGCCATGCACCAGCTCCGTAACTTCCACAATCAGCCCTACAAGAAGTCGGCCCGCGTGGTGGGCGACGTGATCGGTAAGTACCACCCGCACGGCGACGCGGCGGTCTACGACGCGCTCGTGCGCATGGCGCAGGACTTCTCGCTCCGCTACCCGCTGGTCGACGGGCAGGGGAACTTTGGCAGCATCGACGGCGACCCTCCGGCGGCCATGCGTTACACGGAGATCCGCATGGCGCGGATCGGCGCCGAGATGCTGGCCGACATCGAGATGGAGACGGTCGACTGGCAGCCCAACTACGACGACAAGGAGCTCGAGCCGGTCATCCTGCCGGCGCGGATCCCGAACCTCCTCGTCAACGGGGCGCAGGGGATCGCGGTGGGCATGGCCACCAACATCCCGCCGCACAACCTGAACGAGATCGTCGAGGCCACGGTGGCCTTGATCCGCAACCCGCGCATCACCACCGCCGAGCTGCTCCAGCTCGTCCCCGGCCCCGACTTCCCGACCTCGGCCTTCATCTACGGCCGCGCGGGCATCCTCTCGGCGTACGAGACGGGGCGCGGGCAGATCTGCATGCGCGCCCGCACCGAGGTGGAGGAGCACCCGAAGAGCAAGCGCCAGGCGATCATCGTGAGCGAGCTCCCCTATCAGGTGAACAAGGCGCGCCTGATGGAGAAGATCGCCGAGCTCGTGAAGGAGAAGCGCATCGACGGGATCTCGGACCTGCGCGACGAGTCCGACCGCGACGGGATCCGGGTGGTGGTGGAGCTGAAGCGCGACGCCGTCCCCGAGGTGGTGCTGAACCAGCTCTACAAGCAGACCCCCCTGCAAGAGACCTTCGGCGTGAACATGGTGGCCATCGTGGACGGCCGCCCCGCGCTGCTCTCGCTGAAGGAGCTCCTGAGGCAGTTCGTCGATCACCGACGGGACGTGGTGACCCGGCGGACGGTCTACCAGCTTCGCGAAGCCGAGAAGCGGGCCCACATCCTCGAGGGACTGCGCATCGCGCTCGACAACCTGGACGAGGTCATCGAGCTCATCCGTCGCGCGTCCTCGCCGGCGGAGGCGAAGAGCGGGCTGATCGAGCGCTTCGCCCTCTCGGAGGTGCAGGCGCAGGCCATCCTGGACATGCGGCTGCAGCGCCTCACCGGTCTCGAACGCGAGAAGATCCTCGAGGAGCTCCGCGAGGTGCTGGCGCAGATCGCCTACCTGCAAGACCTGCTCGCGGACACCGCCAAGCTGATGGAGGTGGTGGTCACCGAGCTCCAGGAGATCAAGGAAAAGTACGGCGACGCGCGCCGCACCGAGATCGTGGATGCTTCGGGGGAGATCAACCTCGAGGACATGATCGCCGAGGAGGCCACGGTCGTCACCGTGACCCACTCGGGGTACATCAAGCGCAACCCGATCAACGACTACCGGGCGCAGAAGCGCGGCGGCAAGGGGGTCACGGGGATGGCCACGCGCGACGAGGATTTCGTGCGCGAGCTCTTCGTGGCCAACACCCACGACCTGATCCTGATGTTCACCAACCAGGGGCGGGTCTACTACAAGAAGGTCTACGAGATCCCCGAGGCGGGACGCGCCGCGCGGGGGAAGGCCATCGTGAACCTGCTCGAGCTCAAGGACGGCGAGAACGTCCAGCAGATGCTCGCGGTGAAGGAGATCCGCGAGGGGCTCTTCGTGGTGATGGCCACGCGGCGCGGCCTGATCAAGAAGACCGACCTGCTCGAGTTCTCGAACATCCGCACCACGGGGATCATCGCCATCGAGCTCGAGGAGGGCGACGAGCTCACCGACGTCAAGCTCAGCGACGGGACGAAGCACATCCTCATCAACACGCGGCAGGGGATGTGCATCCGCTTCCCGGAGGAGCAGGTACGTCCGATGGGACGCGCCACGCGCGGCGTTCGGGGGATCACGCTCCGCGAGGACGACGCGATGGTGGGGATGGCGGTGCTCGATTCGGACAGCCAGGCCAGCGTGGTGACGGTCTGCGAGAACGGCTACGGCAAGCGTACCGCGGCGGCGGAGTTCGGCGAGCAGAACCGCGGCGGCATCGGGCTCATCGCCATCAAGACCACGGAGCGGAACGGCCTCGTGGTGGGCTCGAAGGTCGTGGAGGGTGACGACGAGCTGATGATGATCACCGGCGCCGGCAAGGTCATCCGTATGCGGGTGAAGGACATCTCGGTGATCGGTCGCAACACGCAGGGCGTCCGCCTGATCCGCCTCGACGAGAGCGAGCGCGTGGTCTCGGTGGAGCGGCTCGCGGAGACCGAGGAGCTCGGCGAGGAGCCGGGCAGCGGCGAGGGGGACAACGGACGAGGCAGCTCGCCCTCGCGGGAGGTCACGCTCGGGGCTGCGAGTCAGCCCGAGCTGGCGGAGAGCCCGGAGGACGACTCGGGAGAGGATGAGGAGCCATGAGCTTGAAGCGAACCGCGTCCGAAGCGCTCATGCGGCGCGCGCAGAAGGTGATCCCCGGCGGAGTCAACAGCCCCGTGCGCGCGTTCCGCGCCGTCGGGGGGACGCCGCTCTTCATCGAGCGCGGCAAGGGATCCCGCATCTGGGACGCCGACGGTAACGAGTTCATCGACTACGTCTGCTCGTGGGGGCCGCTCATCCTCGGGCACGCGCCGGAGCCGATCCTGGCGGCGATTCGCACGGCGTGCGAGCTCGGCACGAGCTTCGGGGCGTCTACCGAGCGGGAGGTCGAGTTCGCCGAGCTGATCGCGCGCCTCGTGCCGTCGATGGAGCGCGTGCGGCTGGTGAATAGCGGCACCGAGGCCACGATGAGCGCGCTCAGGCTGGCGCGCGGCTTCACCGGCCGGGACCGCATCGTGAAGGTGGCGGGGGGCTATCACGGGCACGCGGACTGCTTGCTCGTGCGCGCGGGCTCGGGGGCCGAGACGCTCGGCATCCCCGATTCGGCGGGAGTGCCGGCCGCGGTGGCGCAGGACACGCTCGTGGTCCCCTACAACGACCTCTCGGCGGCGCGTGAGCTCTTCGCCGCGCAGGAGGGGCGCATCGCGGCGCTCATCATCGAGCCGGTGGCCGGGAACATGGGGGTCGTGCCGCCGGGGCCAGGGTATCTCGAAGGGCTGCGCGAGCTGACGCGCGCGGCGGGGACAGTGCTGATCTTCGACGAGGTGATCACCGGGCTCCGGCTCGGCCTCGGAGGCGCGCAGGCCCGCTTCGGCGTCACGCCGGACCTCACCTGCCTCGGCAAGATCATCGGCGGCGGGCTTCCGGTCGGCGCCTACGGCGGGCGGGCCGAGCTGATGGACCGCGTGGCTCCGTCGGGGCCGGTCTATCAGGCGGGGACCCTCTCGGGCAATCCGCTGGCCGTGGCCGCCGGGCTCGCGATGCTGCGTACCCTGGAGAGCGAGGCGCCGTACGCGCGTCTGGAGGAGCGGACCCTGCGCCTCACCGACGCGCTGCTGGCCGAGGCCCGCGCCGCGGGCGCCCCCTGCTGCATCAACCGGGTGGGCTCCATGTTCACCGCCTTCTGCTGCGAGGGCCCGGTCACGGACCTCGCCACGGCGCAGAAGAGCGACACGGCCCGCTACGGCCAGCTCCACGGGCACCTGCTGGCCCGGGGGATCTACGTCGCCCCGGCACAGTACGAGGCCGCCTTCCTCTCGACCGCCCACACCGACGCGGACCTGGACCGCACGGTCGCGGCCTACCGCGAAGCGCTCCGGGCGTAGCAGCCAGGGCCCTCCGGCGCAGCGGCCCCCGGCGCAGCGGCCCCCGGCGCAGGGGCCCCCCGGCGGGGAGTGCCCGGCTACCGCAGGAGCCAAGCGGCTATCGAAGACGCGCGTCCGGCCGCGGACGAGGCGGTCGCAACCATCGGTGATAATTAAAGTAAGTTCCTTGCCGACCGTGGCATATGGGATGCAGGTGGTCCATCCCACGGAGCGAGACGATGAGCCGACAACGCGTACTTCGAGCGCCGATCGTGGTGTGTGCGGCCCTGGGCCTGCTAGCGCAGGGTTGCGTCGGAGAGATCCGCGGAGGTGGGCAGACGGGCTCGGGCGGCTCGGCCATGGGCCCCGAAGATCCGGTCGGGGTCCCGCTCCCCAAGGGGCTCCGCGGCAAGGCGAACGGAACGCTCCCGGCGCAGGTGGACCACGCGAGCCGGCTCGCCCCGGTGAGAGACCAGGGCTCGCGCGGCATGTCGCTGGCCTTCGCCACGGCGGCTGCGCTCGAGGGGTACTACGGCCTGAAGGAACACCTCTCCGTCGAGCACGTGCAGCAGCGCATCGGCATCCTGGGGGGCATCGCGATCGATCTGCGTCTGCGCGGAGCACGCGTGGCCAAGGAGACCGACTGGCCCATCGGTGGCAAGGCTGCCGCGGAGCTCGACAAGCGCGCGTCCTGGGGCGTCGACGAGGCGATCAGCACGGGCCTCGACGAGGCGGCGCTGAAGAAGTACCTGGCCGACGACGCGAAGAACAACATCGTGGTGGAGCTGGCCTGGGACAAGACCTACGAAGAGGACGGCACCCTCGCCAATCCGAAGCTGGGCGGGCTGCAGGCCACCTGGCAGCGCATGTCCTGCCGCGTGCGGTCGGCACAGTGCGAGGTGCACACCGTGCTGCTCGTCGGCTACAAGTCGGCGCAGATGGACTCCGATGGGCAGGCGCGCACGTTCTTCAAGGTGCGCAACAGCCGCGGCGCGAGCTGGGGCGAGCAGGGCTACGGTTGGGTCTCTGCGGCCTACCTGACCGCGATGGGCCACCGCGGGATGCTGATCACCAAGGCGCCGACCCCCGCCGCGGCGGCCGCGAGTGCGACGACGCCGTCGAGCACCGCGCCGACGGGTCCGGAGCCGACCGAGCCCGAGGAGCCGGCTTCCGGCCCGAGCACGGGCACGGGCGGCGGCGACAAGCAGGCTCCGCAGGTGAAGATCACCAAGCCCGCCGAGGGCGCGGTGCTCCAGAGCGCGGTCGTGCACGTCGAGACGGACATCAAGGACAACGACGCCATCGTGCAGGTGGAGCTGCGGGTCAACGGCGAGCCGGAAGCGCTACGCACGGAGGGGCCGTGGAACTTCATCATGCCGCTCCCCTCGGGTCCGCACGAGCTGACGGTGGTAGCGCAGGACAAGGCGGGCAACCGGGCGCAGGCCACGGTCCACATCGTCGTGGACGCGGGCGACATCGAGCCGGGCGGTCCGGCTCCGGGCGGAGCGACGCCGGGCGGCCCCGCACCGGGCGGCACCACGCCAGGCCTCGGTACCGGCGCGCCGCTCAACCCGGGAAACACCACCTCGAAGGATCCGATCCCCGGCGGCCTCGGCGCGATCTGCAAGACGGGCAAGGACTGCGCGAGCAAGCTGTGCGCCGAGGATCCCGTGATCGGCCAGTTCTGCAGCGAGACCTGCGTGCCGACCGAGGACACCTGCACGAACGGCCTCGTCTGCATGCCGAACGACCTGGACGGCGGCTCGCACCAGTGCCTCCCCTTCTTCGAGATGCCGTCGGACGGCAAGGGCTGCAGGGTGGGCAGCGGCGCCACGGGTGGGGCCTCGGGCCTCCCCGCGGGACTCCTCCTCGCCCTCGCGGCCCTGGCGCTGGCCCGTCGTTCTCGGCGGTAGCCGGACGCTCAAACGCACCGCATCACTCGAAAGATCTCGCGGGATTCCTTGGCGTGAAGCGCCTCCTGACCTTCGATCGGTTTTTTTGCGGCAACGCGTTGACCCGACGGAGGGGACCATGCTATGCAGCCGGCCAGTCGAGGTAGGGCGCTGTAGACCCACGACGTTTTGGCATTCACCGTCGGAGCGACGCGATCGACAAGGATGCCCAGAGCATGTGGCGCGCCGCACTGCGCTATAGCGCGGTGGGGCTGGAGATGGGGGTGGCGGTTCTGGTCGGGTACGGCGCGGGCTGGTGGCTGGACAAGAAGTTCGGCACCAAGCCCTACCTCAGCTTGGTGATGTTGCTCGTAGGGATCGCGGCGGGGTTTCTGGCTCTCATCCGGGTGGCGAAGGAGGTCGGGCGGGAGGAGGAGAGGTCGAAACAGGACGGAACGAAGCCCCCCGAGGCCCCGCGAGACGACGGAGACGCGAAGCGCTGATGCCCCACCTGTCCTTCATCGAGCGATTGAGCCTCCTGCTCGTGGTTTTGGCCACGCTCGTCTGCCTCGTCGCGGGCCACCGCCCGATGAGCCTTGGCGCCGGCGTGGGCGGGCTCCTCGCAGTGGCCAACTTCTTCGCCCTGCGGCGGCTCATGCTGGGCATCGTGCGTAGCAACCATCCGCCGCGGCAGATCGTGCTCACGCTGCTCTTGCTGGTGAAGATCGGGGTGCTCGGCGGCGCGATCTACCTCGTCATGACGCGGCTGCCCGTAGACCCGAAGGGGATGCTGCTCGGCGTGTCGGTCGTGGTGCTGTCCATCTTCGTCGAAGGCTTCCGGACCGTCCTGCGCGGCGCCGCGGCCCAATCCGAGTGATGCGCCATGGGTGAACATAGCACCTGGTTCCACCTGCTGCCGGGCTACACCAACTTCGAGCAGTGGGCGTCCCACTACTTCAAGCGCACCTGGCGCTGGGAGATGTTCCAGGACACCCACTTCACGATGGTCCACGTCGTCATCTCGGGCCTCGTCGTGGTGCTGCTCGTCCTCGGGGCGATCGCCTATCGCAGAAAGGTCGCCGCCAGCAACGCGAGTCGGCTGGTCCCAGAGGCGACGCTCGGCACGCGCAACGTGTTCGAGCTGGTGCTCGAAGCCACGCTGGGTATCGCCGAGGGGGTGATGGGCCGCCACAAGGCCGAGAAGTTCCTGCCCCTCATCGGCACGCTGGTCTTCTTCATCCTCTTCAACAACTTGATCGGTCTCGTACCGGGCTTCATCCCGGCCACCGACACGCTCAAGACCAACATTGCCCTCTCGGGGCTGGTCTTCCTCCTGACCCACGCCTACGGCGTGCGCGAGCACGGGCTGGCCTACTTCAAGCACTTCCTCGGCCCGGTGTGGTGGCTGGCGCCGCTCATGCTTCCCATCGAGCTCGTCAGCCACGTGGCGCGACCGGCCTCGCTGGCGCTGCGCCTCATGGGCAACATGTTCGCGGACCACAAGGTGCTCGGCACGTTCTTCGTGCTCGTGCCGATCCTGGTCCCCCTCCCCTTCTACCTGCTCGGAATCATGGTCTGCATCGTGCAGACCTTGGTCTTCACGCTACTCACGATGGTGTACATCGATATGGCCGTGGCCCACGAGGAGCACTAGCCAGCTCGATAGGATCTAACCTCGCTGCGCCCCGCGGGAAAGGAGTCTCAGATGGTAAGCCGGAATCTCAAATTTGCGTTGTCCATGCTGTCAGGCCTGTTCGTGATGCTCATCGGCGCCGTGGCGTTCGCCCAGGAGCACGGCGGAGCCGGTGACAACGAATTCACCATGAAGGCCTGGATCGGCCTGGCCTGCGGCCTGGGCATCGGCATCGCGGCCTTCGGAGGCGCGCTCGGACAGGGGCGCACCGCATCGGCCGCCCTGGACGGCATCGCCCGGAACCCCGGCGCGTCGGGCAAGATCTTCACCCCGATGATCCTCGGCCTGGCCCTCATCGAGTCGCTGGTCATCTACTCCTTGATCATCTCCATCCTGCTCATGGGCAAGATCTAGGGGGTCTCCCTAGCGCCCCGGCGCGCCCTCGACCCGCGCGCTCCGCCCCGATCGCCTTCTTTCCGAGTCAGCCCCGTGCGTTCCACGCGCGTGGGCTGCGCTCCACGCCATGCGTGCTACCATCCTTTCATGTACCGCGACGAACTGGAGGCCCTTCAGGCACGGGTGAAGACCCTCGAGGCTGAGCTCCACCTCGAACAGCGGCGACGCGAGGCCGCCGAGGCCGGGGCGGCAGCGGCACGCGCTGCGGCCGTCGAAGCGGAGCTGTCCGCGCGGCGGCTGACCCGCAAGGGGGGCTCGCCGGCCGGGTTCCTGTCCGAGAGCCCGAAGCTGTGGATCGCGGCCATCGTCGCGGTGCCGCTCTTCATGGTGGGACTCTCGCTGCACGCGACCTATCTACGGATTCGACACCATCAGAGCGCCCTCCACGCGGCCATCGAACGTCCGGCGAACGCCGAGGCCCTGGTCGCCGGGGGAGCGACCGCGGCCGCCTCCTCGCTGGCCAACGGAAGTGTTTCCGAGGCCTTTGCCGCGGCGAAGGCCTGCGCCGAGGAGGCCACGCCCCCGGCCGACCTCCCGACGGTACCGCTCGGGATCGTGTCGCAGCCGAGCGGCGCCCTGGTCGTGGGACAGAAGAGCGGCCTGGCCTTCGGCCGCACTCCTCTGCGGCTGAGCCTGCCTGTGACCCACGGAGGGGTGGCCTTCGAGCTGCAGCTCCCGGGATATGAGCGGCGACGCGTGGCCGTGCAGGCCCCCGCCTCCGGAAAGCCGCAGCTCGTCTCGGTGACCCTGACCCCGCTCTCGGCGGACTGAAACACCTCGCGCGGACCGTTCTTGGCCTTGAGCCCCCCCAGATGCTGAAGCGCTATCTCGTGTACGCCGTCGGAGGCATCGTGCTGGGCGTGGCGATGAGCTTCGTGGCGCGGGCCACGGGCTCGACCTGAGGGCTGACCTGCAACCCGGCGGTCGCCGGGGTCGTCGGACTCTTGGTGGGGCTGTCGCTGGCCAAGCCCTGAGGCGGGCGGAAGCGGCTCCCTTGCATTGCGGCGGACCGGCGCGCTCGGCTCTACGACAGGACGAAGGTCTCGAGCAGGATCACCACGATCCCCATCAGCGCTCCGCCCGCGATGACCCCCGCCGCGGTGGGCTCCTGGTTTCGCACCAGCACCCGATGCAGCAGGGTGTTCTCCCGCCGGCTGAGCCTCTCGGCCAGCCAGAAGATGAACGAGCCCAGAAACATGGCCAGACAGGTGTTGAAGGGGATCACCGCCGCCAGGCCGAGGCCCACCCCGGAGAGCCAGAACCGGCCCTTCGTGACGTGCTTGAGCACCTCGAGGAGCAGCCCGATGCACACCCCGGCCAGCGCCGCCCAGCGCGCCGTCAGGGGTAGGCGGTCGAGCCCCGCGGTCAACGCCTCGGCCACGGCCTTCCAGATGGTCACGCCCGGCATCGGGTAGTCGGCCGAGACCAGGTTCTCCGGACCCTTGTGCAGGAAGACGAGATAGAAGATCGGCACCGCCGCCGTCGCGCCGGCGATGATGCCGAGCACGTGGCCGATGGCCTGCTGGCGCGGCTTTCCGCCCAGCATGTAGCCCGGCTTGATGTCCATGAGCAGGTTCGAGGCGTTTCCCGCCACCTCGCCCGTGATCCCCGCCGTCATGAGGTTGGTGGTCACGTTCCCGGGGGCCAGGATGCCGTAGGTGAGCTGGGTCAACTTGCCGAGCGCTCCGGTCGGGGTGATGGCGGTGAGCGCGGTGGAGTTGGCCGCGATGAGGGTGAAGACGAAGACCAGCGGCACGGCCAGCGCGCCGAGCCAGAACGAGACGCCGAAGAAGTAGTTGGCCAGCACCACCACCAGGCCACCGACCAGCGGGATGCCGATCACGAAGACCTTCATCGGCAGCTCGATGTCCTTCAGCGCGTCGTTCTGCGCGGCGCCGTCCCGCCGCTTGAGCATCCCCCTGAAGGCCGAAACGAGGAGCTTCGGCTTGGAGAAGAAGGCGTAGAGGGACGAGGCGGTCATCATCGCCACGCCGAACCAGAGGCACCACATGGTGATGGGCTTGAAGCCGTAGTGGGTCACGCCGTCCTTCACCGTGCCCACGATGTCCCCGCGCGAGATCATCCAGGGGGCGAGGATGAAGTAGTTCACCACGGCCCCGATCATGAGCGACACGCCGGTGCGGATCCCCATCAGGCCGCCCGCGGCCATCATCGTGATGTCGGAATCCAGGCGAATCGTGAGCTCGCGGAGCTCCACGCCCATGATGCGGGGCGAGGCGAGCCGGTAGACCCAGTTGTCGAGGTAGTGCGGCAGGTGCAGAAACCCGAGCTTCAGGCGATTCACGATCGCGTCGCTGTGGAAGACCTGCACCAGCGCCGCGAGCCCCGCGCCGATGGCCAGGATCTTGGCCTTGAAGACGCCGTCCTTCGGATCGCCCTCGTGGAGCGCGTCCATCACCACCCCGGCGGCGCGCCCTTCGGGAAAGGGGTGCTGCTCGTCGTTGATGAAGCGCCGCTTCAGCGGAAAGGCGAAGAGCACGCCGAGGACCGCCAGCGCGATGATCCAGAGGTAGACCGTGAAGAAGGGGAGCGTCTTCTTGGTCACCATCAGATACGCGCCGACGCTGGAGATGAGCGGGGCCGTCATGTAGCCCGCCGCGGTGGCGATGGACTGCATGCAGTTGTTCTCGAGGAGGGTGAACTCCTGCCCGAGCCCGACGCGGGCGAGCACCTTCCACATGGCGAAGGCCAGGATCACCGAGGTGATCCCCACGCCGAGGGTCCAGCCGGTCTTGGCCCCGACGTAGAGGTTGGTGAGGGAGAGCACGCCGCCGAGAAGCATGCCGGTCAGCGCCGAGCGCAGCGTGAGCTGCGGCATGTTGCCCTTGTAGACGTTCTCGAGCCACCAGCGGTCCTTCTGCTCGAGGGTCCAGTCGCGGATCTGCTGCTCGTCGAGGTGCTTCAGGGCCATCGCTGCTCCAGTCCGGGCCGTTTTTGCGAGCCGCAAGCTACCCCGAGGGCGCCGGTCGGTCAAAGGCCAACAAACGTAGGATGTTGCACATCGTGCGCAGGCTCACGAACCCGCCAGGAGGCGGCACGAAGGTGCAAGGGGTCGTGCGCGCAACGCCTCAACTGCGCAAGATCGCAGCGTCGCCCAGGGGCACGAGGCTTGCTTTTCACTCGCTGTGGAGGTGACGCAGCATGCGCACGCAACGAATCATCGGGCTCCTCCTCGCCGCCGGAGCGCTCGTCGCCCCAACGGGCGGAGCCTTGGCTCGAGCCGGAGAGACAGCTCAAGCCACCGCGGCACTGCAGGCGGACAAGGTTCGCGTACAGCTCGGCTACGTGCAGCACTGGCTGGATCGAGGGGACGTCCACGTGGCGATGTCCGTCTTCGGCAGCGGCGTCGTGAGGTCGGCCGCGTACGTGGAGCGCGTGCATC
This sequence comes from Deltaproteobacteria bacterium, assembly GCA_020848905.1. Taxonomy (NCBI): domain Bacteria; kingdom Pseudomonadati; phylum Myxococcota; class Myxococcia; species Deltaproteobacteria bacterium. The sequence goes on along the minus strand of JADLHG010000018.1, from coordinate 58,408 downwards.
GCGAAGGGCGTCCGCCCCACGACGAGCTGGTGTGGCGCAGCTCGCTCGCCACGGACCCGGCCCTGAACAAGGAAGCGAACGCGCTGCTCCATCGCATCCTCCGCTTGACCGCCCGCCAGGAACGACGTCTCGCGCGCCGTGTGACGAGGCCGGGCTGGTACCGGAACGCAGCGTTGAAGCAACGCCTCGCAGCGGCCCGCCCAACCGCAGCGCAGCTCTTCGACGCCGAGACCAACGCCTTCCACGGGGACACCAGCCGGGCCACCGCGACCGCTCTCGCGACCGGTCGACCGGTCGAGGCCCCCATCGCGTTGTATTCGGCCGAACGCGAGTCGCGCCTTCTCGCCAGCATCTGGGAGGACGCTGCACGACTCACGGCGCCCGAGTACGGACTCGTGCTCCCCTCGGCGGCCTCTCTGCAGGCGCGCAAGGAAGCGCTCGAGCTGCAAGCCGTCAGGCTCGGCACGCGCAGAGCGATCTTTCGCATCGCGGGCAGCACGCCCTGAACGCCCCGCGGCGCGCGAGAGGCCACCGCAAATGGGTCGGGGCGGTGGCTCGACTCCTCGCCAGGTGAGTCGGCTCGGCGGGCGCGCAGCACGACATCGCAGGGATCTTCGACCAACGCCCCACGCCAAACGCCGGCCTCGGATTTGCACGGGGGCCGCGCAACAACCTGCTGTCACTCAAGGAGGTCGCCGATGTCTCGTCGTCGAAAGATTGGTCGTGTCGTGCTCGCGTGCATGGTCGCATCGGTGCTGGGGGCGGGCGCGTCGGCCTGCGGCGAAGGGGCCTCGCCGGTCGGAAGCCGTGGCTCGGCTGTCACCAACGGAACGCTGGATAGCGCGAACCGCTTCTCGAACGTGGGAGCCATGGTGGTGGAGTTCCCCGCCGGCAGCGGCGACTTCATGCCCATCTGCACGGGCACGCTCATCGCCCCCAACGTCTTTCTGACGGCCTCGCACTGCACAATCGTGGCCGACATGTATCAACTCCCGGTCTTCGTGACCTTCACGCCCGCGTTCGCTCCCGACTCGCCCCGCATCGCGGGGACGCAGCACACGCATCCGGCCTTCGGGGTGCCGGGGAACGATGATCCCCACGACATCGCGGTGATCACGCTGGCGCAGGACGCGACGGCCGTGTATCCCGGCATCGTCCCGGCAGCGCTCCCCACGGCGAATCAGTTCCACAAGCTCTTCGGCGGCGCGGGCCAGAAGAACGACCCGTTCACGGCCGTGGGATACGGCGTCTTCGACCGGACCGTCGGCCACGGGCAGCCCACGATGGAGTTCGACGGCGCGCGCCGCGTCGCCGTGTCCACCTTCAACGCGATCAACAAAGCGTGGCTGCGCCTCTCGCAGAACGCCTCCACGGGCAACGGCGGCACCTGCTACGGAGATTCGGGCGGCCCCAACTTTCTCGGCGCCGACGCCACGCTGACGAACGTCGTGGCCGGCCTGACGGTCACGGGAGACACGGCGTGTCGGTCCACGAACGTGATCTACCGACTGGACACGCCGGCCGCGCGCGACTTCCTCGCGCCGTTCGTCGCCCTGCCCTGACGGCCGTCCTCTCCATGCAGCCGCCCGCCTCGTCGGGACGCCCGATGGAAGCCGCTGACGTCGAGTGGACGAGCGCGCTCATGACCCAGGCGTTCTTCACCGAACCGTACATGCGCTGGGTCATCCCGGAGGACGCGCTCTGGGAGAAGAAGGCGCACTGGCTCTACACGCGCATCCTGCGCCTGTGCGTGGGGCGCGTGCGGCTCTACGAGGGACGCGAGCGGCTCGGCCTCGGCACGATGTACCCTCCCGGCGTCAGCCCCTTCTACAGCTTCTTCAAGCAGCTCCAGGTGGGGCTGCTCGTGGCCCCCTTTCGCGTGGGGTGGAAGGAGACGGGACGACTCACGCGTCTGGCGGAGGGCGTGAATCGCCTGCACAAGATGGTGCGCACGGACGCGCACTGGTATCTCGACTACGCTGGCGTAGTGCCCTCGGCGCAGGGGCAAGGCATCGGCTCCGAGCTGGTTCGCCAGCGCCTGCGCGACGTGGATGCCGCCGGGCAGCCCTGCTACGTGATGACCGCCCAGCCCGCGCTGCCCCCGCGGTACGCGCAGTTCGGCTTCGAGGTGCTGCACGAGGGTCCGGTCTGCGACGACGGGCCGAAGAACTGGCTCCTGCACCGCGAGGCGCGACCGAAGCCGCAGCCCGCGTAGCGCCGCGGCGCGCGGCCAGGGCCCCTGGCCGGAGGCGTCACCGGGCGAAGTCGAGGGCGCCACCCGGGCCTCCTCCAACCGCGTGGTTTCATAGCGCATCAGCGCCGACCGGGGTGGACCGCCGCTTGCACTGCGACGGCGTCACGAACTCGCGCTGGAAGTACGTGTCGCTGTCCATGGCGGCGCGGTCGGCCTGCGCTCGCCTGGATGTGACGCCATGACGCGACTTCTGGAAGTGCGACGACGGCTGGGACAGGGAGTGGTGCTGGGCCTGGCACTCGCCCTGTGCGCGGCCACGATCTCCGAGGCGCGCGCCGCCGACGGCCCGCAGCGAAAGACCCGCCGATGGCGCAATCAGTACGGCTTCGGCAGCCACAGCGTCGTCACCGACGCGGACGGAAAGGTCGTCTGGGAGTCGCGCGATCGCAGACTGACGCGCGGGCGGGTGGACAGCCTGACAATCACCTCCACCGGCGTGAAGAGGAAGCAAACCGGATGGGACCTCGGGGCGGTCCGCATCTATCATTCGGTGAAGTCCGACCCAGAGACGGGCAAGACGACGTGGACCCGTACGATACGGTTGAAGAACGGCCTTGAACGGACCTTCGGTGACGTCTCGTGGGCCAGCAAGGACGAGCTCGGCGGAGCGCGCATCTACACCATGCCCGTGGGCTACACCATCCCCATCGGCCTCTATTTCCTGGGCCGCATCGCGGCGCGCGCAGCCACTCCCGTGGTGACCGAGGGGAATGGTCTCCGGATACGTCTGGAGCCAGCGGGCGATACCCCAGGTTGGAAACGCACCGACGCGCCTGACGAGGCCGAGGCTCGCTCCCGTGCCCTCGGCGCGCTCTACCATCGGAACTCGGGCGCGCTCCGTAAGGGAGAAACGGCGGTCGACGTCCTGGACGGCATGAAGATCACCATGACGAAGCACCACGGCTCCTAGGCCACGTCACCTGGGCCACGCGGGGCTCGAGCTGGGACTGCGCGCGTCCCCGTGGTTGCGTCCAGGCTACGGTCCCCCGACACCTCTCACGACCTTGCCGCAATATCGCCCTAGAAGACGGCCTGCCCCGCCTGGCCCTGGCCTTGCAGCACCGTAGGGTGTGCGCCACCCGAGAGCGAGTAGCCTGATGCCGCGCGGCGCGCTTCACGCCCTGGTGCTCTCGGCAACCCTGGCACTGGCCGCCTGCGGGGAAGGAGCTGTCCCCGGCGGCCTGAGCGACGCAGGCGCGACCGATGCGAGCGCTTCGGAAGGCCATCTCGACGACGGGGGCCCCACCCCTCCAGCCGCCACGTCCGACGCCGCCACGCTCGGGCCCGACGCTGCGCGACCACCCAGCGCCGACGGCCGCGTGGCCGATGGCCGCGTGGCCGACAGCCGCGCAGCCGACAGCCGCGTAGCCGACAGCGGTGCAACCGGTCTCACTCCCGGGGCGGCGCTCCTCCTCGGCGAGGCGAACCGACAGCTCCAGAACCTGAAGAGCACGGTCTACCAGCACACCACCTCGGTGAACGAGGCCACGGGCCACTACGGCTACGACTGCTCGGGCTTCATCGACTACTCGCTCAAGCGCGTGCTGATGCCCGCCTACTCGGCCCTGCCGACGGCCAGCTCGGTGCGCCCGCTGGCCGAAGATTTCGTGCACCACTTCAACTCGCTGAGCGCGAGCTCCACGGGCCCCTGGAGCAGCGTGGCGCGGCCCATCGAGCTGCGCCCCGGGGATGTCGTGGGCTGGCTCACGGCGCCCGGTTCGAGCAGCAGCAACACGGGGCACGTGATGATCGTGCGCGGCACGCCGACGACGAACACGAAGCGCCCGACCGAGGTGCTCGTCCCCGTCGTGGACGCGACGCAGTCCCCGCACGCCAGCGACAGCCGCACGGGCGGGCAGACGGGGCTCGGCACGGGCACGATCGGGATCCAGGTCGAGGCGAGCGGTCGCGCGCGCGCCTACTACTGGCGCGGGGGCCTCTCCACGACGGCGGTAGCCACCACCTTCGGCTTCGGGCGACCGCGGTAGCGCGAGCGGCTCGTTCCGCGCTGGGCCCTCACCACCACGACGGCGGCTTGCTGTTCACGATGGGGTGGCTCGCGATCCCTTTCGAGACGTCGGCGAAGCTGAAGGCGTCTCCCGCGCTCGTGCTGTCGCGGTACGAGAAGGTAATGAACGAGGCGTAGAGGCCGTTCGGCGCTGGGCTGAGCCCGAAGCTGAAGCTCTGCTGCAGCGAATCGGTGACGCTGCGCGCGTAGTCGATGGCCTCCACGGCCGGAGCGCAGGGGACGCGTCCCTGGTACGTGGGATTCGCGCACGGATGGTTGGCGTCGGGGTTCTTGGGCTGCATGTCCGAGCGGCCGACGCCCGTGCGGGGGTGGAGCAGCATCCAGTCGCCCATGCGCTCGGGCGCCTTGACCGGATTGCCATCCATGCTCATGAAGCCGCCCTCGAAGTAGATGAAGGCGGCAAGGCGCGGGGCGGCCGCGGTCACGGCGAGGAGGTTTTCCTGCACGGCCTGCAGGTGGCGGTAGGGGTCGAAGCCCGCGGCCGTGAGGATGCCCACGTCCTTGGTGCTGGAGGTCTCGTTGAAGATCACCCCCGCCACGCTGGAGAGATAGGGGCTCTTCGTGAGGTGCGAGGCCATGGCGAAGACCCAGGCCTTCAGCCGCGCCTCGACGGCCGCGTTCCAGAGGAGGGCGTAGCGCGTGGACCCGATGACCATCTCGCCGCAGACGGAGCCGTTGCAGTGCGCGCCGGGGCCGGCGCGAAGGTCCGCGGGCACCGCCGAGCTACCGTCGAACTTCTTGTACATCAGCATGACCAGCAGCTTCTTGCCCTTGGCCGCGACGCGCGCCAGATCGTCGTCGAGGGCCGCGAAGCCGGCGGAGTAGTTCCCCGGGGAGAGCTCGGACTCGGCCCAGTCGTAGCGGAACTGCACCCCGTGAAAGGGGGCCACGAGCGGGTCGTCCAGGATCTTCTGCTTGCCCTTGGGCTCGCGCGTGGCCGCGAGCACGTAGTAGCCGGGGTACCAGTTGAGGCCCGTGGGGGGGGTGGCGCCGGCGTCTCGCCGCTGCGCATCGAGACCCGGGGCCTTGCCGTCCCGCGCCGCGCCCGAATCCTTCAGACCGCGGTCCGCGCCGCGGCGTGCGTCCCCCACCCGCCTCGCGTCGCTCGCAGGTCCACCGTCGGAGGTCAGCCCCGCCTCGGCGACAGACCCGGCATCGTTCGACCCGCCCCCCTCTGCGGCCGCTCCACCGTCGGGGGTGCGGCCCGGATCGCCGCTCACGGCAGCGTCGGGCGTGCCCCCCTCGGTGGCGCTTCCTCTCCGGAGCACGCCGTCGCACGCGGCGAACCCGCAGAGCGCGGCAAGCAGAAGAGCCCGGTCGATAGTGGCCCGCTGAAGGTGGGCAGGCCGTTCGGCCATGCGGTGCTCCTCCGGAGGCGGTGGGTGCCTCGGGGCTAGCTCGATGCAACCGGAGGGCCAGCGGCACGCTGCGCGGGGCACACCTTCAACGTGTGAGAACCGCTCGGGACAGCACGCCCCCGGCCGTTCGAGGCCGACGATCGATCTTGCCACCGTAGCCCCGGCGCAACGACACGACGCCCCGACGTGGTAGCGGTCAGAAGCGGATCCAGCGCCTGCACCACCCCGCCGGATGAATGCGCCCCTTGAGCACGAAGCAGCTACCGCACTCGCCGGGGAAGGTGGCCCGGTAGAAGCGGCAGTTCGCGCAGAGGCGCTTCGGGATGGGGGAGCGCTCGAGGTACGAGAGCAGCTTGCGCGCCCGCTCGTCCTCGGCGGTGAGCGGCTGGTCGGCGGCGCACTGCTCGGGGGTCTTGGTCTTCCAGCGTTCGCGGTTGCAGGCGGCAAGGCCGAGCGACGCGCCCGCCAGGAGCCCGAGGCCCGCGCGACCGAAGACGAGAGCCAGCCATTCCCGACGCGTCATCTCGGTTCGCGTTATAGCGCAGAGAGGGGCCTCGGGGCGAGCAGGCGCTACTCCGCAGGCGCTACCCCGCGTCCGGGGGATGCACGATGATCGGGCCACCGCGATCGGGGATCGGGCCACCGCGATCGGGGATCGGCCCGAGGTCAGGGCGGGGGCGACCGTAGCGATATTCGTAGGGCAAGCAGGTAGAGCAGAACTTCGGGCAATGCGAGAGCGACTGGTCGCATCCGCGCACCTCCATCGGGTACGTCACGCCTGGGCAACATCTCGGGTCCGCCGTGGCAACTGCCTTCGGCCCGCAGCAGTACGTGCCCGTCTCGATCTGCTTGCATAGTTTCGCGAGGCTGCACACCTCGAAGAGCTCGACCTCCTCCTTCGCACACGCGACGAAGAAGACCGCTGTCGCCGCAGCAATGCCCCCGGCGAGCACCCTACCGAACGTCATAGGCCCACCCCACACCAACCATCTGGCCGAATACGGCGCAGCTGCCCCCAGTGAAATGCGTTCTGCACGATTTCCCCCCTGGCGAAGCTAGACGGCGCGACCGCGCGCTACTCGAACTTCGCGCTGATCGAGAGCATGGTCATCTTGTCGTTGGTCTCGCGCAGGCGCGTGGAGAGGGTGCGCACGAGCTTCCAGAGCAGGTCGCAGGCGAAATCGCGGTCCACGAAGAGCAGGTCGTCGAGCTCGGGCTTGGCCAGCACGTAGAGCTCGCAGGCCTCGTGGGCCAGGGCGTCGGCCGAACGCGGGGACGCGTCGATCAGCGCCATCTCGCCGAAGGCCGCGCCGGGGCGCAGCACCGCGAGCGCCTCCTCGCCCATCCCGGGGACCTGGCGACTGATGCGCACCGCCCCCTTGAGCACCACGAAGAGCTCCTGCCCCGGCTCGCCTTCCTGAAAGACGTGCGCGTTGCGCGGGTACGCCGCCACCGTGCCGAGGCCCGCGAGGCGCCGCAGGTGCGGCTCCGCGAGACCGGTAAAGAGCGTGCTCCCGCCGAGGAGGGTCACGAGCTCGTCCGAGCCGCGCAGGATCGTGGTGTCGGGCATCGGCCTCAGGCCCCGCGCCGCGTGAGCCAGCGCTCGGCCTCGATCGCCGCCATGCAGCCGGTCCCCGCCGCGGTCACCGCCTGGCGATAGACGTGATCCGCCACGTCCCCCGCCGCGAAGACGCCGTCCACGCTGGTCTGCGCCGTGCCCGGGACCACCTTCAGGTAGCCGTTCTCCTCGAGCTCGAGCTGTCCGACGAAGGGCTCCGTGTTCGGCTTGTGCCCGATGGCCACGAACATACCGTGGCAGGGGATCTCGCGCGTGGCGCCGCTCTTCACGTCCTTGACCCGCACGCCGACCACGCCCCCTTCCTTCGGGTCCCCGAGCACCTCGTCCACCACGCTGTTCCAGACCACCTCGATCTTCGGGTGCTCGAGCAGGCGCTTCTGCATGATCTTCGAGGCGCGAAACTCGTCGCGCCGGTGGATCACCGTCACCTTGCTGGCGAAGCGCGTGAGGTAGGTCCCCTCCTCCATCGCCGTGTCCCCGCCCCCGACGATCGTGACCTCCTTGCCACGGTAGAAGAAGCCGTCGCACGTGGCGCAGGCCGAGACGCCGTAGCCCTTGAGCTTCTCCTCCGAGGGCAGCCCGAGGTAGCGCGCCGAGGCTCCGGTGGCGACGATCACCGACTGCGCGGCGTGCACGCTGCCGTCGTCCACGAAGACGCGGAAAGGGTGGCCCGAGAAATCCACGCGCGTGACCATGCCGCTCTGGAAACGCACCTCGAAGCGTTCGGCCTGCTTGCGGAAGAGCGCCATCATCTCCGGTCCCTGCACCCCGTCGGGAAAGCCCGGATAGTTCTCCACGTCGGTAGTGATGGTGAGCTGGCCGCCGGGCTCGAGCCCCTCGATCACCAGGGGATTGAGTTCGGCGCGCGCGGCGTAGATCGCGGCGGTGTAGCCCGCGGGGCCGGTACCGATGATGATGAGCTTCTCGATCTTCGTCATGGGGCTCTCCAGGGGGGCGCCGACGCGCCTACTCGACGGTCACGCTCTTGGCCAGGTTGCGCGGCTGGTCTACGTCGGTGCCGCGAATGTCGGCCACGCGGTAGGCCAGGATCTGCAGCGGCAGCACGGTGAGCAGGGGCTGGAGCTCGGGCCGCACCCCGGGGACCTGGATCACGTCGTCCACCATGTCGCCGATCTCCGCGTCCCCCTCGGTGGCGATGGCGATGACCTTCCCCTGGCGTGCCCGCACCTCCGTCAGGTTGTTGATGATCTTCTCGTAGCCCGAGCCGGAGGGAGCGATGACCACCACCGGGAGGTTCTCGTCGATGAGGGCGATCGGGCCGTGCTTCATCTCGCCGGCGGCATAGCCCTCGGCGTGGATGTACGAGATCTCCTTCAACTTGAGCGCCCCCTCGAGGGCGATGGGGTAGTTGATGCCGCGCCCCAGGTAGAGGAAGTCCCGCGCCGTGGCGTAGCGGCGGGCGATCACGTTCACCGCGGCCGAATGGTCCAGCACGCGCTTCATCTTCTCCGGCACCGCGAGGAGGTCCTCGATCAGCTCCTTGCCCTTCTCGGGGGTGAGCGCGCCGGTGCGCCGGCCGAGGTAGATCGCGAGCACCACGAGCGCCGCGAGCTGCGTGGTGAAGGCCTTGGTCGAGGCGACGCCGATCTCGGGACCCGCGTGCGTGTAGAGCACACCGTCCGACTCGCGGGCGATGGTGGAGCCCACCACGTTGCAGATCGAAAGCACGCGCGCCCCTTTGCGCTTCGCCTCGCGCAGCGCGGCCAGGGTGTCCGCGGTCTCTCCCGACTGCGAGATGGCCACGAGCAGGTCGTCCTTGCCGACGATCGGATCGCGGTAGCGGTACTCGCTCCCGAGGTCCACCTCCACCGGCACGCGCGCGATCCCCTCGACGAGGAACTTCCCGACCAGCGCCGCGTGCCACGAGGTGCCACAGGCCACCATCGTGACCTTCCGCAGCGCCTTGCCGTCGATCTCGAAGCCGTCGATGAAGGCGTCACCCGTGCTCGGGGAGATGCGGTCGCGGATGGTGTCGGTCACCACCCGCGGCTGCTCGTGGATCTCCTTCAGCATGAAGTGTTTGTGGCCGCCCTTCTCGGCCATCATCGCGTCCCAGAGGATGCGCTGCGGCTCCTTCTGCTTCTTGTTCCCCTCGAGGTCCGTCACCTCGATGCCGGTCGCCCGGACCACCGCGATCTCCTGCTCGTCGAGGAAGATCATGTCGCGCGTGCGGCTCAGGATCGCCGGGACGTCGGAGGCCACGTAGTTCTCCCCCTGGCCCACGCCGAGGATGAGCGGGGCGTCGTGGCGCGCGGCGACGAGCTGGTCCGCGGCGCCGTCCACGATCACGCAGAGCGCGTAGGCGCCGTGCACCTGGGCCAGCGTGGCGCGGACCGCCTCGTAGGGGGTCTTGCCCGCCTTCACCTCGTTGTCCACGAGGTGCGCGACGATCTCCGTGTCCGTCTCCGACGAGAAGACGTGTCCCTGGGACTGGAGCTGCGCCCGCAGGGTCGCGTGGTTCTCGATGATCCCGTTGTGCACCACCGCCACCGAGCCGTACTTGTGCGGGTGCGCGTTCTGCTCCGAGGGACGCCCGTGCGTGGCCCACCGCGTGTGCCCGATGCCGACGGTGCCGGCGGGCTTGGCCTCGTTCACGAGCTTCGTCAGGTTGCTGAGCTTGCCCTGAGCCCGAAGGATCTTGGTTCTCGTGCCGTCGACGATCGCCACCCCCGCGGAGTCGTAGCCGCGGTATTCCAGTCGCCGCAGCCCATCGATCAGGATCTCCGCACAGGCCTGGCTGCCCACGTACCCAACGATTCCACACATGGCGTGTCACTCCTCCGCTCGGGCAGAAAAGGGCCCCATCATACCCGCGGCACCTCTGCGCCGCCAGCGTGCGGCGCCCTCGCCGGCCGCGTGCGCCACCCTCAGCCCGCCGTCGGCCCGCGCGCGCCGTGGGGCTTGTACGCGGTGGGGGCGGAGCGGTATGAGAAGGCGTGCAGCACGAACGAGCGGCCCCGGCGAAGATCAACCTCTCCCTGCGCGTCGTGGGTCGCCGCGAGGACGGCTACCACGAGCTGGACAGCCTCTTCGTGCCGCTCGCCCTCGCCGACCGGGTCACCGTCGAGCTCGAGGAGGCGTCCTCGTCGGTGGTGACCTGCACCTGCCCCGGCCGCCCCGACCTGGACGGGGCCGAGAACCTGGCCGCACGGGCCGCAAAGGCCTACCTCGCGCGGACCGGCCGCACCGCCCGGGTGAGACTTACCGTCGAGAAGCGCGTGTGGGCCGCCGCCGGACTCGGGGGAGGCTCGAGCGACGCCGCCGCGGTGCTGCGCGCCCTGAACGACGCCTTTCACCCCCTGTCCGAGGCCGAGCTCGCGACCGTGGCCCTCGGACTCGGCGCCGACGTCCCCTTCTTTCTGCTCGGCCGCGCCGCGCGGGCCCAGGGGATCGGGGAGCGGCTCACCCCCCTCTCGGGCCTGCCGCTCCTCGACCTGGTGCTGGCGAACCCCGGGACCCCGCTCGGTACGGCCGAGGTCTATCGCGCCCTGGGCCTGACCCCGGGGGAGCGGCGCCCCGCCCCCCCTCAGCCCGTGGCCCTGGATGGGCGCCTCGAGTCCGTCCTTCCATTAATATGGAACGACCTCGAGCCCCCGGCGGCCCGGCTCTGCCCCGAGATTCCGCGCCTTCGCGCCCGGCTCGCGGAGGCGGGGGCCCTCGCCACGGGCATGTCGGGGAGCGGACCCACCGTTTTCGGGCTCTTCCGGAGCCCCGAGGAGGCCGGGGCCGCGGCCCTCTTTCTGAAGGAAAGTCGCGGCGTCTCGGCGCTCGCCACCCAGGGTGGTTGCAGCTTGACACACCTATTCGGATCCCCTATATAGGCGGCGGCGGGCGCGTGGGCAGCAGCCAAACGAGATCAAACAGTTGGACGACGGAGGCGCCCGTCGCAGCATGTCGCTCCGTCGATTCAGAAACGCTACTGGGGCGTCGACAAGCGGCAAGTCACGGGACTTTGGTTCCCGCATTCGGAGGTTCGAATCCTCCCGCCCCAACTGGATCGACGTGAGGGGCGGGCGCGCCGACGCAGCGGCGCCGGAGTAGTGCATGCTCAAGGCCTTGACCATCTTCAGCGGTAGCGCAAACCGCCCCCTCGCGGAGGAGATCTGCAAGTACGTGGGCGTGCCGCTAGGGCAGGCCAACGTCTCGGCCTTCTCCGACGGGGAATCGTTCGTCGAGATCGGCGAGAACGTTCGCGGCGTGAACTGCTGCGTGGTGCAGCCGACCTGCTCCCCGGTCAACCAGAACATCATGGAGCTGCTCGTGATGATCGACGCCCTGCGCCGCGCCTCGGCGGGCTCGATCACCGCGATCATGCCGTACTTCGGCTACGCCCGGCAGGACCGCAAGGTCAAACCGCGCACCCCGATCTCCTCCAAGCTCGTGGCGGATCTCATCACCGCCGCGGGAGCCGACCGCGTGCTGGCCATGGATCTCCACGCGGGCCAGATCCAGGGCTTCTTCAACATCCCCTTCGACCACCTCTTCGCCATGCCGGTGCTCATCGAGCACCTGCGGGATCGCATGCGCGACCACGAGCTCGTGATGGTTTCCCCCGACGCGGGTGGCGTGGAACGAGCGCGAGCCTACGCCAAGCGGCTCGGCGCGACCCTCGCGTTCATCGACAAGCGGCGCGAGAAGCCGAACGTGAGCGAGGTGATGAACATCATCGGCGAGGTCGAAGGCAAGACCGCCGTGATCCTCGACGACATGATCGACACGGCGGGCACGCTCACGCAGGCCGCCGAGGCCGTCCTGAAGAAGGGGGCCAGGCGCGTCCTGGCCGCCGCCACGCACGCGGTCCTCTCGGGGCCGGCGGTGGAGCGTCTCGGCGCCTCCTGTCTCGAACAGGTGCTGGTCACCAATTCCATTCCCCTCCGTGAGGAGGCCAAGCAGCTCAAGCAGATCAAGGTGCTCAGCGTGGGTCGCCTGCTGGGTGAGGCGATCAAGCGCATCCACCACGGCGATTCGATCAGCTCGCTGTTCGTTTAGCGATCGCCGGCAGAAAGGGTTCAGACGATGGAAACGCAGAACGCAGTGCCGATGGGTCAGGTGACGGTCAGCCGCCGCGACAAGGCGGGCAAGGGGGTTTGCCGACGGCTCCGCGCCTCGGGACAGATCCCGGCCGTGCTCTACGGCCTGAAGGGCGAGGCCGAGCTCCTCCAGCTGAATCCGTCGTCGCTGCAGAAGGCGCTGGACCCGGCGAAGAAGGAGAACACGCTCCTCGATCTGACCATCGAGGGCGGGGCGAAGGGGACCGAGAACCTCAAGGTCCTGGTGAAGGACTACCAGATCGACCCCATCAAGAGCACGCTACGGCACGTGGACTTCGTGCGCGTGGCGCTCGACCAGCCGCTCACGGTGACCATCCCGTTCGTGACGGAGGGGAAGCCCGAGGGCCTGATCGTGGGCGGCGTCCTGCACCAGGTGTTCCGCACGCTCGAGGTGCGGTGCCGGCCCGAGCTGATTCCGGCCAAGATCGTGGGCAACGTCGCGCCGCTGAAGATGGGCGACACGCTCTCCATCTCGCAGCTGCCGGCGCCAGAGGGCGTGACCTTCGTCCTACCGCCGAATCAGACCGTGGCGCTCGTCACCGCGCCGCGCAAGGAGGTCGAGGTCGCGGCGACCACCACCGAGGGTGCGGCCCCGGCGGAAGGCGCGGCGGCAGCGGCCCCGGCGGAGGGTGCGGCCAAGGATGCCAAGGCGGGCGCAGCGGCCAAGCCCGCGGCGGGCGCGAAGGCCCCGGCCGGCGACAAGAAGGAGAAGAAGTAGCCCGATCGTCGCCCCTGGCCGCGCGCGGACCCCGTCATGGACGCAGAGGCTCGTTGGATCGTCGTGGGCCTCGGGAATCCGGGGACGCGCTACCAGAGAAACCGGCACAACATCGGCTTCATGGTGGTGGAGCGGCTGGCCCGGGCCGGGGAGCTCGCCTTCAAGCGCTCCGCCAAGTACGCGGGCGAGCTGGCCCAGGGAGAGCTGAGCCGGCGACCGGTGATGCTGGTCAAGCCGCAGACCTTCATGAACCTGAGCGGTCGCTGCGTGGCGCCGCTCGCGAGGTTCTACCGGGTGGCGCCGGAGCAGATCGTCGCGGTGCACGACGACGTGGACCTGGAGCTCGGGCGCCTGAAGGTGAAGCAAGGGGGAGGCGACGCGGGGCACAACGGGCTTCGCTCCCTCACCGAGGAGCTGGGCAGCGGCGATTACGTTCGGGTGCGACTCGGGGTCGGACGGCCGACCTTCGGCGAGGTCGCGGACTACGTGCTCGCGGACTTCCGGGCGAGCGAGCAGGAGGCGGTGGAAGAGCTGGTGGCGAAGGGCGCGGAGGCGGTGCGCACCGTGCTCACGCGGGGCCTGAAGGAGGCCATGAACCGGCACAACCGGACCCCGGCCAAGCCCAAGGACCCCGAGGGGGGCTCGGGCGAGGCGGCCGGCGGAGGCGGCGGGCGCGGCGGGGAGAAGGACTGAAAGATCGTTCGGCCCGCACGGCGAACGCGACAGAAGCACGGGACGTGGTATAGGTATGCCACTTCTTGCTCCCACGAGTGGGTGGGGGCTGACGAGCCGAAAGGAGAGCACATGGCCCAGCTGGTGTCGCAACGGGACCAACCAGGTACCCAGCGCGAGTACGAAACCATCTACATTCTCAAGCCCGACGCGCCGACCGAGCAGATCCAGGAGATCAACGACCGGATCCGCGGCGTGATCGAAGGACGCAAGGGGAAGCTCCTGCGCCTCGAGAACTGGGGCAAGCGCAAGCTCGCCTACGAGATCTCGAAGCAGCTCAAGGGCATCTACCTCTACTGGCGCTACCTCTCGCCGGCGGACGTGGTGGCCGAGGTGGAGCGCAACCTGCGCATGCTCGACCTGGTCATCCGCTTCATCAGTGTGAAGGTCGACGAGGACGTGGACCCGAACGCGCGGCCCACGGACGTGAACGACGAGAGCTACGCCGCCGCGGCAGCGACGGTCCCCGACGAGGAAGACACGTACCTCGGCCGTGGCTACGACGAGCAGGGTGAAGAGGAGAGCGAAGAGGCCAGCGAGGAGGGCGAGGAAGGCGGCGAGAAGGGCGGCGACGACGAGACGGCAACCGAAGCGAGCGGCAGCTCCGAGACCAGCGCCAAGACGGAGGACGAGTAATGAACGGACGTGGCGGCATGAGTAAGGATCGCGAGCGCAGCGGCGGCCGGGATCGCGACAAGGACGATCGTGGAGGCGACAAGAAGGGCGGCCGCGGAGGCGGTCGCGGCTTCGGCCGGCGCAAGATCGACCGCTTCGCGGCGGACCCGAACCTGGTCATCGACTACAAGGATCCGCAGCTTCTGCGCAACTTCGTCACGGAGCGCGGCAAGATCGTTCCGCGCCGCATCAGCGGCAACAACGCGAAGCACCAGCGCCAGGTGGCGCTCGCCATCAAGCGGGCCCGCATGATCGCGCTCGTGCCCTTCGTGGTCACGGGAAAGTGAGGGGCCCATGCAACTTATCCTCCGTGAGGATGTGGATAACCTTGGCCGCACCGGACAGGTGGTGAACGTTCGGGACGGCTACGGACGCAACTACCTGATCCCGCGTGGCCTGGCCGTTCCGGCCTCGGACCGGAGCCTCAAGCAGCTCGAGCATCAGAAGCGGATGATCGAGGCGCGCGACCGGAAGCTGCGCAAGGACGCCGAGGCGTACAAGGTCCAGCTCGAGAAGACCTCGGTCAACATCGCCAAGCCCGTGGGCGAGGAAGACCGCCTCTTCGGCTCGGTCACGACCCGCGAGATCGCCGAGGCCCTGGAGGCCGCCGGCGTGAACGTGGACAAGAAGAAGATCGAGCTCGACCAGCCCATCCGGACCATCGGCGTGCACACCGCGAAGGTACGGCTGTCGCGCGACATGGTGGCCGAGGTCAAAGTGTGGGTGGTGGCGAAGTAATGCCGCTGCTTGCGCGCTGATGGCCGAACGACCGCCTTCCTCCGGGGGCGCTGGCCGCCCCCTGCCCCACAACCGCGACGCGGAAGCCTCCGTCCTAGGAGGCGTGCTCCTCAATCCGAAGGAAGCGCTGAACCAGATCATCGAGCTCCTCGAGCCCGATGACTTCTACGTGCCGGCGCACCAGGCGATCTACAACGCCATGCTGCGGCTCGAGCAGTTCGGCCGGCCGGTGGACATCATCACGCTGGAGGAGCAGCTCCGCACGAGCGACGAGCTGACCCGGGTGGGGGGCGTCTCGGGGCTCGCGGAGCTCGCGACCAAGGTCCCCACCGTCGAGAACATCGCCTATCACGCGCGCATCGTGCGCGACAAGTCCACGCTGCGCCGCCTGATCCAGCACACCTCGGAGATCACCGCCAAGGCCTACACCGAGCCCGAGCCCGTGGACGGCTTCGTGGACGAGGCGGAGCACCGCATCTTCGAGCTGACGCAGCGCACGGCGCGGAGCTCCTACGTGCCGGCCAAGGAGCTCCTGATCAGCGCCTTCGCCGCGATCGAGCGCCGCTACGAGAAGAAGCAGTCCATCACCGGGGTGCCGACCGGCTTTCACGACCTGGACGAGATGACGGCGGGGCTGCAGCGCTCGGACCTGATCATCGTCGCGGCCCGACCCAGCATGGGCAAGACCGCTCTCTGCCTGAACATCGCGCAGAACTCGGCCACCTTGCACAACGTGCCGGTGCTGGTCTTCTCGCTCGAAATGAGCAAGGAGTCGCTCATCGAGCGCATCCTGTGCTCCGAGGCGCGGGTGGACTCGCAGAAGCTCCGCCGCGGCTTTCTGGACCAGAACGACTGGATGAACCTCACGCGCGCGGCGAGCCGCATCGCCGAGGCGCCGATCTGGATCGACGACGCCGCCGCGCCATCGGTGCTGGAGATCCGCGCGAAGTCGAGGCGCTTCCGCGCCGACCGGAGCATCTTCAGCGAGCCGGACCAGATGGGGCTCATCATCGTGGACTACCTCCAGCTCGTCCGCGGGCCGCGCCAGGTGGACAGCCGGGAGCGCGAGGTGGCCGAGGTGAGCCGCGGGCTGAAGGCGCTGGCGAAGGAGGTCGCGCTGCCGGTCATCGCGCTCTCGCAGCTCCGGCGCGCGGCAGAGGATCGCAAGGGCTCGCCGCCGCAGCTCTCGGACCTGCGCGAGTCGGGCGCCATCGAGCAGGACGCCGACGTGATCGCCTTCATCCACCGCAGCGAAGAGATGCGGGACCAGGGGCTGGCGGAGCTCATCATCGGCAAGCAGCGCAACGGGCCGGTCGGCGGCGTCCCACTCGTCTTCCTCGACAAGTACACGCGCTTCGAGAGCCGCGCGCGCCACGGCGAGTAGCGCGGTCCGCAGGTGTTCGCACGGCACGGCGAGTAGCGCGGTCCGCACTTGCTCGTCCGCCCGGGGAGTGGAGTCCCACCCGAGGCCGCCGGTCCACGCCTGCGCTCGTAGGATCACGACGGAATCTGGCGACGGCGCTTGGTACGTGCCGTGCTACCCCTTCCCGGCGGGCACGACACCTGAGCGGAGGCGGCATGTCGAAGACGCGGCGCAGCACGGCGCCCTGGGTCCTTCTGGCAGTGGGCGCATGGCTCTTCACAGCCTGCAGCGATAGCGGGCAGGCGGGCACGGACGGGGCGGCGACGGGAGACGGCAGCGCGGGGCCGGTGGTCGACGGAGGGGGCGGAAGCTCCGATGGACCGCCGGGCGGCTCGGCCGACGGCGGAGGCGGGCCACGCGACGGGGCGGCGCGCGACGGGGCGGCGCGCGACGCGAGCGGGCCCCGGCCCGACGGCGGCGTGAAGCCGGGGGACTCGGGGAGCGGGCGCAAGGACACGGGCGGCGGCGGCACCAAGGACAGCGGCAACACCACCGGCTACAAGGTCACCTTCTGCAACCTGGGCGGAGCCTGCGGCGCGGACGAGACCTGCCTGGTTCCAGGCTGGGACCAGAAGAAGGGCGTCTGCACGAAGAAGTGCAGCGGCAACCCGGCCTGCGCGAGCGCGGACCGCGTCAAGTTCGGGCTGTCGCAGATGTGTGTGAGCGGCAGCGTGACCCGGCCGGGCACGGGGACCACCACCTACTCGGCCTGCGCCTACCTCTGTAAGGACGAGTTCGGCAAGACCTACAACTGCCCGAGCGGCACGAACTGCTGGGCCGTAAATCCAATGCAGTCGATGTGCATCCCGCCGCAGTGACCGCTGTCATCCAGCGCTGCGGCGAGACGCCCGGGGGAGGCCCGGCCGAGCTCGAGGCGATCCGCGCGCTCTTTCGCGAATACCAGACCTGGCTCGGCGTCGACCTCTGCTTTCAGGGGTTCGAGGCCGAGCTGGCGACGCTGCCGGGAGACTACGCCCCTCCGCGCGGCGCGCTCCTCCTCGCGCGGGACGGCGAGACCCCCATCGGCTGCGTCGGCCTGCGCCCCTTCGACGGTGACATCTGCGAGATGAAGCGGCTCTACCTTCGTGGCGCACATCGCGGCGCCGGCCTCGGGAGGCGGCTCGCCGACGCGGTGGTCGCCGAGGCCCAGAGCCGCGGCTACGCGCGAATGCGGCTCGACACGCTCCCCTCGATGCAGGCGGCCCTCGCGCTCTACGACCGTCTCGGCTTTCGTCCCATCCCGCCGTACCGGCACAACCCGGTCCCGGGAGCGCTCTACTTCGAGCTGGACCTGACCCTCTGATAGACTGCGCGGATGAGCGCCGAGAGCTCCAGCCTCCCCGAGGTGGGCACCGTCGTCGGTCGCTACGTGATCCTCGAGCACCGCGGGTCGGGTTCGATGGGAGAGGTGCTGCTCGCCGAGGACCGCATGCTCGGGCGCAAGGTGGCCGTGAAGCTGCTCCGGCAGGAGCACCTGGCGCGCCCCGACCTGCGGGCGCGCTTCGAACGCGAGGCCCGCTCGGTGGCGGCGATCAACCACCCCAACGTGGTGCAGATCTTCGACACCGACAGCTGGGAGGGGCGGCCCTTCTTCGTGATGGAATACCTGAGCGGCGTGGACGTGGCGCAGCTCCTCGACAGCGCCGGGCGCCTCGAGCAGGGGATCGCCGCCTCGATCGGGGTGGGCGCAGCGCTCGGTCTGGCCGAGGCCGCCGCCGCCGGCGTGGTGCACCGGGACGTCAAGCCCGCGAACCTGGTGGTCACCGAGCGCGGCCAGGTCAAGGTCACCGACTTCGGGCTGGCCAAGGCGGCGCGCCCTTTCGACGGGAGCGCCGACCTGACGCTCCAGGGCTCGACGCTCGGCACGCCGGACTACATCCCGCCCGAGCAGGCCCGCGGCGAGGAGGTGGACAGCCGCGCCGACGTGTACGGGCTCGGCTGCACGCTCTTCCACCTGTTCGCGGGGCGGCCGCCCTTCCGCTATCTCGACGAGAACTGCACCTATATGGACGTGGTGGCGCGGCACGTGACGAGCCCGCCGCCGCTGCTCGAGCTGGAGGCGCCGGAGGTGGCGCCCGAGCTCGCACAGCTCGTCCTGCGCATGATGGCCAAGGAGCCCGCGCGGCGCCCCGGCTACGACGAGGTCGTCGAGGTCCTGACCCCGTTCGCCACCGCGCTGCCCACGGGGAGCGCTCTCTACGCCCCTGCCCCGCGCCCCGTCCGTCCCAAGGGCGACGCCGTCGTCAGCACCCCGACGCTGGTGCAGGGCCCACGGCGGGGTCTCCTGCCGCTCGCCACCGACGGTCTCCGCCCCGGACCGGCCGCGCTGGAGGTGCCCCGACCGCTCCCAGGGTGGGCGGTAGCGCTGACCGTCGTCTCCGTGCTGTGCGCCCTCGGGGCGGCGGGTCTCTACCTCTTCCTCCCGGGCAATTGACGCGGCCCTGCCCGCGGCGCTAGCCTGACGACCTGCGAGGGCATTCTCCTCGGACGGCAGCCGTAGCGATGGACGATCTGGACCGTATTGCAGAGATCGTGGCCGAGCGCATCCGCGCGCAGCTCGGCCAGCTCAAGACCCCGGCGGGGACCTCCTGCGCCGACGCGTGCACCCAGTGCGGCAGCTGCGCGGTGAAGCTGCAGGACGTGGTGCGCAGCATGACCCACCACGGGCTGGTCCGCGTGGGCGCCAAGCCGGGGATCACCGGACCCGTGTCGTCGGACCTCGCGTCCATGATCGACCACACGCTGCTCAAGCCCGACGCCACGGACGACGAGTTCAAGAAGCTCTGCGAGGAGGCGCGCCGGTACAGCTTCGCCACGGTCTGTGTGAACAGCGCGCACGTGCCGCGCTGCAAGGCCCTGCTCGCGGGGAGCCCGGTGAAGGTCTGCGCCGTGGTGGGCTTCCCGCTGGGCGCGATGAGCCCGGGGGCCAAGGCCTACGAGGCGCGCGAGGCGGTGCGGGCCGGGGCGAGCGAGATCGACATGGTGATCAATCTCGGCGCGCTGAAGGACGGCAACTACACGCTGGTCCTCGAGGACGTGAGCAAGGTGGTGCAGGCCTCGCGCCCGGCCAAGGTGAAGGTCATCCTGGAGACCGGGCTCCTCGACGACGAGCAGAAGGTGGCCGGGTGCACCCTCTCGAAGCTCGCCGGAGCGCACTTCGTGAAGACCTCGACCGGCTTCGGCAAGGGGGGCGCGACGGAGCCGGACATCGCCCTGATGCGCAAGGTGGTGGGGAGCGGCATGGGCGTGAAGGCCTCGGGAGGCGTGCGCAGCCTCGAGGACGCGCAAAAGATGGTGGCCGCCGGAGCGAATCGCATCGGCGCGAGCGCGAGCGTGGCCATCGTCACCGGCGGGGTCAGCACCTCGCAGTACTGATCGACCCGAAACGCGCGCAAGCGGCGGCCCGCGGGGAGGGCCGCGACCGTCATTTTCCGAGGAGCGAGCGTGAGCCAGCGAGTTCTCCTGATCGTCCTCGATAGCTGCGGCTGCGGTCGGGCCGCGGACGCCGACCGCTATGGCGACGCCGGAGCGGACACGATCGGCCACACGGCGCGGGCCGTGGGCGGCCTGAAGGTCCCGCACCTGGGCGCGCTGGGGCTCGGCAACCTGACCCGCGCCGAGGGCGTGAGCTCGGCCGACGCGCCGCGCGCCGCCTACGGGCGCCTGGCGGAGGCCTCGGCGGGCAAGGACACCACCACCGGCCACTGGGAGCTCGCGGGGCTGGTCACGACGGAGCCCTTTCGCACCTTCCCGGACGGCTTCTCGGAGGAGCTCATCGCGGCCTTCGCCGAGGAGACCGGCCGCGGGGTGCTCGGCAACGTGCCGGCCTCGGGGACCGCGATCCTCGACGAGCTCGGCGAGGAGCACCTGCGCACGGGGAGCTGGATCGTCTACACCAGCGCGGACAGCGTCTTTCAGATCGCGGCGCACGAGGAGAAGGTCCCGCTCGAGGAGCTCTACGCCGCGTGCCGCGTGGCGCGCAGGCTGTGCGATCCGCTGAAGGTCGGGCGTGTGATCGCGCGCCCCTTCGTCGGCAGCCCGGGGGCCTTCAAGCGCACCTACAACCGCCACGACTTCGGCATGCCTCCCCCCGAGCCCACCCTGCTCGACCGGCTGCACGCCGCGGGAGTCCCGGTGGTCGGCGTGGGCAAGATCGGGGACATCTTCTCGGGGCAGGGGCTCTCGGAGTCCATCCACACCGAGGGGAACGCCGACGGGCTCGTGAAGACGCGCGACCGCTTCGCGCGCCTCGACCGGGGTCTGGTCTTCGTGAACCTCATCGACTTCGACTCGCTCTACGGACACCGGCGCGACGCGACGGGCTTCGCGCGCTGCCTCGAGGAGTTCGACGCGTTTCTCCCCGAGCTCCTGCCGCTCGTGGGGCAGGACGACCTGCTCATCCTGACCGCCGACCACGGTAACGACCCGACGCACGCGGGGACCGACCATACGCGAGAGCACGTCCCGCTCCTCGCGTACGGGCCTGCGCGCGCGGCGGGACGCAATCTGGGCGTGCGCACAAGCTTCTGCGACGTGGGTGCGACGATCGCCGAGGCGCTCGGCCTCGCGGCGCTGCCGCGGGGCCAGAGCTTCTACGGAGAGGTGAGGTAGCGCGATGAGTCTGCGTCCCCAGGATCTGATCCGGTCGAAGCGCGAAGGGCACGCCCTACCGGGGGCGGAGCTCCGGCGCTTCATCGCCGGAGTGACCGACGGCAGCGTCCCCGACTACCAGGCCGCGGCGCTGCTGATGGCCATCTTCTTCCGCGGGCTCGACGAGGGGGAGCTCTCGGCGTGGACCGACGCGATGGTCCACTCGGGGCGCGTCCTCGACCTCTCGGGGATCCCCGGGGTGAAGGTGGACAAGCACTCGACGGGCGGCGTCGGTGACAAGGTGTCGCTCTGCCTCGCGCCGCTCGTGGCGGCGTGCGGTGTCCCGGTCCCGATGATCTCGGGCCGCGGGCTCGGACACACCGGAGGCACGCTGGACAAGCTCGAGGCGATCCCGGGCTTCCGCACCGACCTCGAGGTGCCGCGCTTCGTAGAGGTCGTGCGAGAAGCCGGCCTCTCACTCATCGGGCAGACCGCCGACCTCGCCCCCGCGGACCGGCGGCTCTACGCGCTCCGCGACGTGACCTCCACCGTCGAATCGATCCCGCTCATCGCGTCGAGCATCATGAGCAAGAAGCTGGCCGAGGGGATCGACGCGCTCGTGCTGGACGTGAAGGTGGGCAGCGGCGCCTTCATGAAGGACCTCGAACACGCCCAGGTGCTGGCCACCACCCTGTGCGGCATCGGCCGGCGCGCGGGCAAAGAGGTCACCGCCTTTCTCACGGACATGAACCAGCCCCTCGGTCGCGAGGTGGGCAACGCCAACGAGACGCGCGAGGCCCTCGAGATCCTCCACGGGCAAGGCCCGGACGACCTGCTCGACCTGACGCTCCAGCTCGGCGCGGAGATGCTGATGCTCGGGGGGGCGGCCAAGACCTGGGACGAGGCGCTCGAGCGCATCCGCACCGCGCGGCGCAGCGGAGCCGGTCTGGAGCGCATGCAGCGGTGCGTGGAGCTGCAGGGCGGCGACCCGCGGGCGGTGGAGGACCTGTCGCGTCTGCCGCAGGCGGCGCACCACAGGGCGGTGAAGGCCGAGCGCACCGGGATCGTGCGGCGCATCGACACCGAGCGCGTGGGTCTCGCCGGCATGATGCTGGGCGCCGGGCGACGCCGCGTCGAGGACCGGGTCGACCACGCGGTGGGCCTGACGATGAAGGTGCGCCTCGGGGACGCGCTGCGCCCGGGGGACGAGCTCGCCGTGCTGCACTATAACGACGCGGCCCGCGCCGCCGAGGCCGAGGGGATGCTGCGCGCGGCCATCGAGCTCGGGGACCAGGCCCTCCCGCCGCCGCCGCTCGTGTACGAAGTGCTGCGGTAGGGGCGGGAGCGCGGTCGTTCGTGCCCGGCCTACGGGCCCGGAACGACGCTCGTGGGAATCAAGCCCCGTAGCTTCCAGCCCGTCTTGAGCAGCCAGGTGCGCGGCTTCAGCACCGGCGGGTCTCCGTCGGGGCGGAGTGGCGTGAGGTCCTTCCACCCGGTGAAGTAGAGGGCCGAGCTACATGCATCCAGGTCGCGCCGTGGCACCCACTTGCCGCGCGCACGTGCGTGCTTGCGTTGATTTTGAAGGACGTAGGCGAGGACTGCGCGCACCTCACTCGGTGTGCGCAGGATGTGCTGGTGGTAGCGGTCCCGAAAGACCTGCCCCTTGCGGCCCACCGTGCGGTTCAGCGCGTGCGCGAGGCGAATGGCCAGCGCGCGCAGGCCCTTCATGAGCACGTCCCGGTCCTTGGCCTCCGTCACGAGGTGCAGGTGGTTCTTCTGGATCGAGTAGTGGGCGAGGTTCAGGCCGTAGCGCCCCGCCGACTTCACGAAGGCCTGCTCGATCGCGCGGAGCTGCTTCTTGCTCCGCAGGTTCGGTAGCCCCTCCACGACCTTCATGGTCACGTGCACCGGAAACCGGCTGGCCAGGAGCGGTCGCGCCCGATGCGGCAGTCCGCTCCCCGGTCGCTTCCTCCGCCCCGCACCCTCGCGCTTTCCGCCCCACCCCGTCGCCTCCCGCAGTGGCAACGGGAGCTGCTTCGCAGAACCCGCCGGTACACACGTGCCCGAAGAGCTGTCATCTTCCGAGGAGGATTTGCGTTTGCGTGCCATCATGAATAAGGCTGATACTAGCAAAGCGCTGGCATAAGTCAAGCCTGCCCTTGCACAGGGGGTACGTCCTTGCACGAACAAGACGGTCAGCGACGTCGTTGTACGAAGAAACACAAACACAAAGGTCGCTCGCCGGCGCACCGATCCACCCCCACCGCCCGCGTGCGCCCGCCGCAGCACCGAGGCGCCGCCGCCCTCGCCGAAATTCCCCTTGCTTCGAGGGGGGGCGTGCGATCGTTTCGCCAAGCGGCTGCCTCATGGGCGGCCAAACCCGAAAGGAGCTCTTCATGAAACGGAAGACCAACGTTCGCGCGGGGACGGGCGTCATTCAGGGGTAACGCCCCTCCCCCGCGGGCCGAGGGCGCGCCTTGATCGGGCGCTCTCGGCCACTCCTCCTTGCGCCGTGCGGGGCCGATGCCGGGCCCCCGTTGCATGCAGGCTCAAGGCCGTACGCCGGTGGAAAACTGGCCCCGGGGCAGTCGAGCCCTCATCATGGGCTAGGGCCTCGCGCGCCGCGCGGGCACCTCCCCCGCAAGGAGCCGCGTGCATGCAAGTCTACGAACAGGTGCAGGAAGCCGCCGCCTCGGTGGTCCGGAGCATCGCGCCGGCCCTGCCGCGCATCGGAGTGATCTTGGGCTCGGGGCTCGGCAGCTTCGCCGACGCGCTCGAGGACGCGGTGGCCGTGCCGTACGGCCGCATCCCCGGCTTTGCGGAGAGCAGTGTGGTGGGGCACGCGGGTCGGCTCGTGGCCGGCCTCTGCGCCGGGACGCCGGTGCTCGCGATGCAGGGGCGCGTGCACGCCTACGAGGGTCACCCGATGACCCAGGTGGTGCTCCCGGTGCGCACGATGATCGCCGCGGGCTGCCGCATCCTGATCATCACCAACGCGTCGGGGGGGATCCGTGAGGACCTGATGCCCGGCGACCTGGTGGTGATCAGCGACCACCTGAACGTGGCGGGTCCGAACCCGCTCGTGGGGCCGAACGACGAGCGGCTCGGGGACCGCTTCCCCGACATGACCGCGGCCTACGACCTGGAGCTCCGCGCCGTCGCGCACCAGGCGGCGAACGCCGAGCGCCTGCCGCTCAAGGAAGGGGTCTACGCCTACACGGGAGGCCCGAGCTACGAGACCCCCGCCGAGATCCGCATGCTGCGCGCCATGGGGGCCGACCTCTGCGGCATGTCCACGGTGGCCGAGGTGATCGCCGCGAACCACATGGGGGCGCGGGTCCTCGGCATCTCGTGCGTCACGAACCAGGCCGCGGGGCTCGGCGGCAAGCTCTCGCACGAGGAGGTGCAGGAGACCGCGGCGCGCGTACGCCTCCCCTTCGTGGGGCTGCTGAGCCGCATCGTGGCGGCGCTCCGGGAGCGCTAGCGTGGCGCCCTCGCCGCTCCCCTGGGAGTCCCTGGCCAAGACGGCGCTCGCCGCGCGCAAGCAGGCCTACGCCCCGTACTCGCGCTTTCGCGTGGGAGCGGCCCTGCTCACGAGCACGGGCGAGGTCGTCACGGGCTGCAACGTGGAGAACGCGTCGTACGGGCTCTGCGTCTGCGCCGAGCGGAACGCCATCGCCAGCGCCGTCGCGGCCGGGCATCGCAGCTTCGTCGCGCTGGCCGTCGCCACGGGCGCCTCGCCGCCGGCCCCCCCCTGCGGCATGTGCCGGCAGGTGATGGCCGAGCTGTGCGTGGACCTCGAGCTCCTGCTCGTGAATCCCGCCGGCGAGCAGCGCCGCACGAAGCTCTCTAAGATCTTCCCCGAGCCCTTCCGCTGGAAGGGAGCCGGGACGCGCGCGGCGCGGTAACGGCCCGATTCGCGGGGCTCGGAGGTCCTCCGTGGGGTGTTCCATGCGCGAAGGGTACCGCCGTACCGAGTGGGTGTTCGATCGGGCTCGGCCATGACGCCCTCGATTCCACTTCTCCGACGGAAAGGCGACCTCGTCTTCCTCGGGTTCTTCCTGGTGAACCTGTTCTTCATCACCTACATCGTCGACCTGGAGCAGCTGGTCATCGACGATCCCGCTCGCTTCGCCTACCCCGCCTGGCCGCCCCCCGTCCTCGTGGACCTGGTGCACTGGTGGGGCAGACGCTTCGACCCAGTGCTCCTCGCGCGCCCGGTCTGGTGGAAGATGACGATCTGGATCGACGTGCTCTTCTTCGGCCCCTACTACGTCGCGGCGATCTACGCCTTCTTCAAGGGGCGGGACTGGATCCGGGTCCCGAGCTTCGTCTACGCCGGGCTCATGATGGCCAACGTCACCATCATCATGGGTGAAGAGCTCTTCGGCGCGCACGCCACGCCCGCGCCCCTCGTCGTCGGTCTGGCCAACGCGCCCTGGTTCCTCTTTCCGGTGGCGCTCATCGCTCGTCTCGGCCGCTCCCCGAAGCCCTTCGCCGAGCCCGCCCACCGCGGCTCCCCGTGACGCATGAACCTCCCCGACCACGCGTGGCTCGAAGCCCAACGCCAGCGAGGAGATCCGCTGGCCGACGCGGTAGTGACCGAGCTCGTCCGGAACCCCGGCCCCGAGAGCGCCGACCTCTTCGCGGCAGTAGAGGCGCGCGCGCCCGAGGACGCCGCCTGCGCCGCGCTGCTACGCGCCGTGACGACCGTTCCCGACTGGGTGGACTTCTCACGCATGGCACGCGGCACCGCGCTCGGCGTGACGCACAGTGTCCACTCCGCGCTCTCCCTGCTCCTCGGCAGTCTGGTGGAGAGCTACGCCTCTGCCCGCGCGGCGAAGGTGCTCATTCGGTCGCGACGGCTCGAGCAGGACACCGTCCGGCGGCTGCGGGACACGGCGACCTTCGCGCTGTGCATCGCCCGCTCCGGCGGGGCGCCCCCGGGCTCGGGAGCGCATCGTCACGTGGTGAAGGTCCGGCTGGTGCACGCCTTCATCCGGCACGGCATGCTTCACCGGCGCGACTGGGACCCGAGCTGGGGGCTGCCGGTCAATCAGGAGGACTACGCGAGCACGCTGCTGATGTTCTCTCACGTCTACCTGCGAGGCCTCGGTCGCCTGGGGATTCGCCTCAGCGCGACCGAGGAGGACTCGGTGCATCACACCTACCGCTGGGTCGGCTACCTGATGGGCGTGACGCCGGAGCTTTTGACCGCGACCCGAGACGAGGAACGTGCGCTCTACGAGCTCATCACGCGGCGTCAGTTCAGGCCCGACGAGGATAGCCGCGTCCTGGCCCACGCGCTGATCGACACGATGGGTGGCCGGCCGCCCCTCTTTCTGCCTCGGCGCGCGCTCTACGCGCTCAGCCGCCACCTGATCGGCGACGCGCTGGCGGACGAGCTCGCCTTTCCTGCGCCCGGGTCCTGGAGCGCGACGCCGGCGATCGTGGCCGCCTGTGGTCGCCTGCAGCAGGTCGTGCTCGAGGCCCCTGCGGGCGCCCCGATCGGCCACTGGGTGGGCGAGCGCGTGGCCAGCGCCATGCTCGAGTACGGGCTGCGGTAGCTCTCTACTCGCACTGCGGCGGCGGCGCCGAATCGCGGTTCAGGCATTCTGCCTCGGCTTGGTTGGGGGCCGCGCGTCGCTCCCAGCCGAAAATAGAGTCGACGCACGAGAAGCATCTAGCGAGAGAGAAGGCTCCGGGCCAACTTCGCATAGTGTGCTCGGCGCCTCAGCCACTGTCCGCGAATGTACGTCGCGAGCCAGCGATACCTGTCTTGCTGAACGCTCTTCCCTTCGAGTACCCGAAGAACCATCTCGAGGTGTTCGCGATTCCAGGCCCAGAAGTCCTCGCCAGCCTCGGAGGCCGCGAACCAGAGGGGCGCATGTTCCCGCAGGTCGGCATAGCTGAGTGGTCCGGCGCGATGCGCGCATTGCGAACAGGCAACACGCCAGTCCTCGCCGGGGTAGGCAGGCGAGAGGTCGTCGACGATGAGCACTCCCTCTGCATGACAGGGGAGCGCGGCGCTCGCTTCCGCTCCACAGGCTGGGCAGCGAAGCGAGAGCAGTGTCGGGCCGCAGCTGTGCCCGTACCGAACATGCGTCGATCCTCCGGAGCCTATGGATCTGGAGTTGGATCTCGAGGCTTTGCTCATGCCTGTGATGATACTCCGGCCCGCCGGCACGCAACGCCCGGGCCGACACGGTGCGCCGACGAGAAGAGCAGAAAGCGGCGGCTCGTCGAACGTCCTTGCGGCGCCGCGTGTCCTCTGCGCGCTCTACTCGCACTGCGGCGTAGTCGCCAGGTCGCGGCTCCCCCAGGGCACCCCCGGGCTGACACAGCGGACGATGAGGTTCGAGGTCGGCGGCGGAGCCCCGCTGCGCAGGATCTCCAGCATGAAGGGCGTCCCGTGCACCTCGGGGTCGCAGCCCGCGTCGGGGTTGTCGGTGCGCACGAGGCGCCAGCAGGGGCAGCTCGTGCCGCAGGCCCGGTTGCCCGAGAGGAAGACGGCGTCCGGACAGCGCGGGATGGGCTCCTGGCGCTCCTGCGGCGTGCCCTCGTTCGTGAGCTCCTCCACCTGGCAGTCGGCCTTCTCGAGACAGCTCTTCCGGCACAACACCGGCCAGCCGTCCGAGCCCGTGCCGAGCAGGTCGCCCTCGCGGCAGACCACGCCCCCGTTCGAGGTCGCGGGGGGCCAGTGCAGGCACGGTCGAACGGTGCGGCCGATGATCCGCTTGCCCATCGCCGCGAGCGCGGGGCCAAAGCCCGGCTCGCAGATCTGCGCCACCGCGTGGTTGCCCCGGGTGCGAGAAAGCGCCTGGAGGAACGCGTTCAGGCGGATCCCCGGCGTGGCGACGACGGTACGGCCTAGCTGGCAGCTCGGCTCCAGCATCGGCTGCCCCGCGAACACCCTGACGCGCACTGGCTCGGGCGGCCCCGCGATGAGCGTCACGAAGAGCTTCTCCGGCTCCTTCACCCGCCCGAGGAGCTGGAGGTAGCGGTCGAGGCGGTGGAGCCAGTCCCCGTCGGGCACACAGTGCCTGCGGGGACCGGGCCTCCGGCGGTCGTTCACGTCGCAGCGGATCCCCTTGTCGAAGCAGCGGAAGGAATCGAGCGGGCCGAGCGGGTCGGTCAGCCCCTGGGGGGCGGGGTCGAAGAGCTCGGGGCGGGCGGCCGAGCAGTCGTCCTCGTCCGTGAAGATCACGATCCCGAGGCTCGCCTCGCGGCGGAGGAAGCCCGGGTTCAGGCCAAGCTTCGGGTCGAGCGCGCGGTACATGGCCTCGAGGGGCTGCTCGAAGCCGCAGCCGGCCGTGCCGAGCGCGGCGATGCAGCTGAAACCGTGCTGCACCTGCTCCACCACGCCCCCCTGGGCAAAGGGCACGTTCGTCACGCCGAACTCGTGGGTGATGAACGGGTCCGTCGGCGGGACGCACTGCCCGGCGCGCGGCCGGTGCTGGAGCTTGCCCTGATCCCCCCCCGCGCGGTCGCAGGTGGGGAACGAATAGGGGGCCACGCCGAGGTCCGTCGTCACCACCCCCACGTGCAGGCTGGGCAACGTTACGCCCCGATCGCGTGCGCGCAGGGCCTCGAGGAGCGAGGGGAAGTGCCACCGCAGCGCTCCCTGCGCCTCTCCCATGGCCTCCGAGTTATCGATCACGAAGAGCAGGTCGAGCGCCGGCGAGCGCATGAGCGGAAATACGTCCATCGGCCGCAGCGGGCCCTTCGGGCAGGTCGGGCACGCCGGGCCGGCGTCGGTCGCGGGCGGGCTCGTGGAGGTGGGGGGTTGCTGGCAGGCGACGACGAGGCACGCCGCGGCCAGGCTGACGGTGGCGCGCCCGGCCTGCTTCCGGCGCAGTACACGGAGCGCGCGCGACGCGACCTCCGACGTGCGGGAGCTCGACATGGTGTTCCCCCCTTACCCCAGCTCGAGCATAGCACCCCGGGATGGAGGACCGTCAGGCCCCCACGCGACGCAGGTCGGGGATCCCGAGCGAGCGGCCGACCTCCTCGACGAGACCCGACTCACGCACGAAGCGGCGCACGCACTTATCCACCTCCACCCCTCGGGCGACATCTACGAGCGCGGCGCGCTGGGCGCGATGGACCCGCTCGAGCGCGCGCACGCGTTGCGGACGATTCAGGCCGAGCCAGGTCGTATCGTGCTTCCAGTCGTGCAGGAGCAGTCTCGCGCCGAGGTTCGTCTGGGTCGCCTCCTCGAGGCGCGTGCGCGCCTCCGCCGAGGCGAGGGTCCCCTTCACGAAGGCCGGGGCGCTCGCCCAGAGCTTGCCGAACGGGCGGTTGTAGTGCAGCGCGGCCAGGCGGTCCTCGACGGGGCCGCGAAGGTAGTTGGCGCGGAAGAGCTCACCGCACCAGGCCACGAGCGCCGAGGGCGGCAGTCCGTAGTGGCCGGTGATCAAGCTGCGCTGGATAGCGTTCACCGCCGCCTCGCGCGTCGCCCGATCCTGCGGGTCCTTCTGCGGAGCCTCGTCGCGCACGCTGCGCAGCTCGTAGCCCTCGAGGCTCCCGTCGGGCATCCCTTGCTCGTTGCGGTAGATCGCGACGCGGTAGCCGACGGTGCCCATCTTGAGCTCGCTCGCCCTCAAGTGCGTGCCGTAGGCCAGGTGGTTGTAGAGGCGGCCTAGTTTCTCGGCCGAGGTGTAGTCGTAATAGGTGAGGGAGTCCGAGGTCCGGCGCTCGAGCACGCCCATGTAGGCGGCACGGCGTAGATCGAAGTACAGATTTGCGCGCCGCCAGTGGTCGGTGACGATGGCCGCCTCGGTGCGCTCCCGCGCCTGCGGACCCAGCTTGCGCCCCTCGGGCCCGTAGAAGTAGAGCGCGGCCGGCAGCCCGGGGCGCCGGACCAGGTGGACGTGCTCGTGGTGCATGTCCCCGCCCATACTCTTCACCCGCTCGAAGGTCTGGGTCGTGTTGGCGCCGGCCGGGCCGCGGCCCACGTGGTGCAGCTCGATGCCCTCGAGGGCCACGGCATCCTCGTGGCTCTTGAGCTCCACGAGGGGCAGGAAGCCGAAGCCGGTGCGCGCCGTGTCCGCGCGATGCTTGCGCTTCGGCGGCGCGAAGGTGACGAAGGGGATGGCTCGATCCCCATGAAAGTTGGCGGTCGCGGCCACGGCGAGAACGAGCAGCCCGCGTTGTAGCTGACGATTCTCCTTGCCGAGGCGCTCCCAGGAGAGCTTCTCGAGCGGCACGTGAAGACGCGCGGCCACCGCGCGAAGTTTCTGCCCGAGCCGCTCGACCGCCTGCTTGAGCGCCTCGTCGCGCAAGGCGCGCGATTCCTCGGTGCCCGGGGCAGCGGGCAGAAGCCCCACCGCGGCGAGCATCGGGCGCAGCCCGGCCTCCGGGTCGCTCGGGACCATGCGCGCCAGCATCGCGTCGGTAAGGCGCGTCTCGGCCTCGACCGCCGAGCGGTAACCCGGTCGCCGCACGTCCGTCTCGGCACCGTAGAGGTACTGCGCCAGGCTCGTCGCGCGAAACCAGCGGTCCCACGCCGCGCGCCAGCGACTCCCCGAGGGCACCCGCCGCAGCTCCCAGCCCAGCGCGGCGAGCGCGTCTCGCTCGGCGTGCACGGCCTCGGGCGACTTCATCGCGGCCTCGATGCGCTCCATCTCCCTGAGCCAGCCGACCGTCACGCCATGCTTGCGCTGATACGCCACGGCCGAGAGCGCGCGAAAGCGGCCGAGGAGCTGGTCTCGCTCGGCGCCGGCGGGGCGGTGCAGGAGCTCCCACCCGACCCGGGCCAGGTCCCGACGAAACGTGCTCGGACGGAGGTGCGCCTGGCCCGTCGCGCTGCGCTCGAGGCGGGAGAGCGCCGCCGCGGGTTCCTCCCGTGCCGCGAAGGTCCGCACCATCGGAACGCCGAACAGGGCGAGGGCGAGCACGACCGCTCCGCACCGACGGAGGGCGCGCCCGCGCAGGCCCGAGCCTGCTCGCGTCTTCGCGGCAGCGGGGTGCGTCCCCGCCTCGGGTGGCCTCAGGGTCATCGTGCAGAGATGCGATTGCAAACGGAGTGCCGGGTCAGGAGGGCCTTCAATCCAGGCAACGGCTTGGAATGACTTCGCATCGCGAGCGGTCGTCCGGCCCCGCGGCACCGGCAGCCACCAGGAAACAGGGACTACGGACCCCGCTCAGGGCACCGCGCCGGCGGCAGCGTGCTAGTCGCACTGCGTGAGATCGGCCAGGTCCCGGCTCCCCCAGCGATAGCGCGTGGCCGTGCAGCGGGCCTGCACAGCGGCGCCGGGCACGGGCGCGGCCGACCGCACCACCTCCAGACGGTACGGCGAGCCGTCCACCGCCGGGTCGCAGCGCTTGGCCGGGTCGGCGGAGGTGACGAGCCGCCAGCAGGGACAGCTCGCTCCGCAGGTGGCCGCCGGGTCCTTGAAGAGCGGCGCCGGGCAGCGCGGAATGGGCGTGGCCTTGGCCGAGGGGGTCCCCGGGGCCAGCACCTCCTCGACGGTGCACTCGGCCTTCTCGAGGCAGCTCGCGGCGCAGGTGACCGCGCGCCCGTCGGAGGCCGAGCCGATCGGGTCCCCCGCGGCGCAGAGCAGGCTCCCCGAGGCGCTCAGCAGGGGCGCCGCCACGCACTGCCGGGAGAGCTTGCCCACCAGCTTGCGCCCGAGGCGGGAGAGCGCCGGACCGAAGTCCTGGTCGCAGATCGAATGGAAGGTGCTGTCCATGCGCAGCGTGGGATCTCCCTCGAGCACCGCGCTCAGCCGCAGCGCCGGAGCCGCCGCCGCGCTCTTGGAGACGGCGCAGCTCGGCCGGAGCATCGGCTCCGAGCCGTCCCGGCCCACCTCCACGCGGTCGGGGGGGCCGGAGATGGCCGCGAGCACCACGCGCCCCGCGGGCTTGAGGCGCTTGAAGAGCTCCACGTACTCCTCGACGGGGTAGAGCCAGGTCCGGTCCGGAACGCAGTTCTGGCGTGGCCCCGCCTTCAAGCGGTCGTTCACGTCGCAGCGAAAGCCGAACTCGAAGCAGCGGAAGGAGTTCAAGGGGCCGAGCGGGTCAGAGATCCCCTGCTGCGCGGGGTCGTAGAGCCTCGCGTCCTTCGACGAGCAATCGTCCTCGTCGGTGAGAAAGACCACCGCGAGGAGGGCGTCCTTGCGCAGAAAGCCGGGGTTAACGTTCAGCGCCGGGTCGAGCGCGCGCCGGACCGCCTCGAGCGACTGCTCGAAGCCGCAGCCGCCGGTGCCGAGGGTCGCGATGCACGAGAAGGCCGCCTTCACCTGCTCGACGGGGTCATCGGCGGGAACGGGCAGGTTCGTGGCCCCGCGCTCGTAGGCGAGAAAGTGGTCCTTCGGGGCCGTGCACCCCGGCAGGCGCGGAGCGCTCAGGAGCTTGCCCCCGTGCCCGCCGGGCGTCTCGCAGCTCGGCAGGCCGTAGGCGCCGGCGCCGAGGTCCGAGCTCACGACGCCGATGCGCAGGTCCGGCAGGTCGTTTCCGAGCTCGGGGCTCCGGAGCGCCTCGACGAGGCGCGGGAAGTTCGCCGCGAGGCTCGCCTGCTCGTCCCCCATCGAGTCCGAGTTGTCGACGAGAAAGAGCAGGTCCACCTCGCGATCGATCACCTGCGGGAAGTGCCCGCGCCACTCGCTGAGCGGCGCCTTGGTCGGCCGCGGGTCGGTGACGTGGATCCCCGCGTCGGGGCGCGCGCCCACCTCCACGGCGCGGTTGCAGCCGAGCGCGAAAAGGCTCGGGAGAAAAAGCGCGGCGAGCCTCTGCGGCGTGCGGTTCATGGGGTCTCCCTCCGGCGGTCGTCGCTGAGGAATTGGAGGGGAGCGCCCCGATCCGTCACGCGAGCGTCCCGCGAGGCTCAGCGGCCCGGGCGCTTCCGCAACGCCTCCTCGAGCGCGGGCCAGAGCATGCTCTGCGGATAGCGCGCGTGAAAGCGAGCGGCGCGGCGGCGGGCGAGCGACAGCGCCCCCGAGCGTAGCTGGGCGAGGATCGCCAGAGCCTCCCGTTCCTCGACCAGCACGCCGCGCGGAAAGCGTTCCCCGTGCTCGGCGAGCCCGGCGAGGGCTTCTTCGAGCGCGCCCTTCCCGAGCGCGTGACGCACGCCATCGAGGAGCGCACGCTCGGCGGCCAGCGTGTCCGCGTCGATCGGGCCAGCTGGCGGCCCCGATCCCGCGGAGCCCCGGCGGGTCCTCGGCCAGCGGCCCACCGGCGCCGTCTCACGCGCGGAAGGCCGGACGGGTGGATTCGGCTTCGCCTCGACGTGGGCAGCCCCGGCCGTCGGCGATCTCGACTCGGCCGTCGCCGCGCGGGGGAGCGTCGCGCTGGCCCGAGCCTCGACCGACGTCGCGGGGCTCGTCCCCGGATCGCGCAGCCCCTGGCGCTGCGACGGAGCGTCCGCCCGCTGGGCCCACCAGACCCCGCCTCCCCCGAGGAACGTGCCGACCCCGAGAGCCAGGAGGGTGGCCGGCTTGCCGAGCGCGGCGAGCAGAGCGCCGGCGGCGCCTCGCGGGGCGACCGACCGCGCTGCGCCGGTGAGCCCGGCCGAGGTTCCGTGCGCGGAACCGGCGCTCGATGAGGGAGCCGTGGGCGGAGCGTCGAGGGAGCGCGGGGGGAGCGGCTCCACCGGGAGACCGAGCGTCCCCCGGACGCGCGCCAGCAGCTCCTCCGTGACAGCAAACGGCGGGTCAGGCGCACGGCGCTCCGCGCGCAGCAGCGCGAGCAGCTCCTCGGAGAGCGGAGTCAGGCGAGGAAGATCGCTCATGGGCAGCCTCGCACGCCACAGCGACGCACGGCTGCCGCGAAGTCCTCGCGGGCCAGGCGCAGGCGCGAATAGAGCGTGTTGAGGGGCGCGCTCACGATGGTCGCGATCTCGGGGACGCTGTAGCCCTCGAGCTCGTGCAGCACGAAGACCGCGCGGCGATCCTCATCGAGAGCCTCGAGCGCCGCGAGGACGAGCTCGCGGGCCTGGCGCTCGGCCACCGCCGCGTCGGGCAAGCTGCGCGGATCCACCGCCTCCGAGAGCTCCCGGGTGCACTCCCGGCGCCGCGGCGCCGCGCGCCGGTAGTCCGAAGCCACCCTGAGCGCAATCCCCGCGAGCCAGGGCCGCGCGGGTCGAGCAGCGTCGTAGTCCGCCCAGCGCCGGTAGGCGATGACGAACACGTCGTGCACCTTGTCCTCCAGATCCGCGTCCGCGACGCCGAGCCGACGCAAACAGCGCCAGACCTGCGCCACCTCGGCGCGATAGGTTGCCGCAAAGGACGCGGGCTCCGGCGGCTGCGAGGCGTGGTCGGGCGCGGGCACCACGTGGAGGTATTGGAGAGACCCCTGCCGCTCCGTCATAGGAATCGCCCGAGGAGGGAAAGCCCGAAGCTCCCCCAGACCGCCGGCGCCGCCCAGAAGACACGCCCGGTCCCGGTCTCGCGGAGCTCCGTCTGCGAGAAGGGAGCCCAGAGGTCGGTGTGGGCGCGAAGCCCGAGGACCGCGCCGAGGGGCACCTCGAGGCCCAGCCGCAGCGCCCCCGCCGCGTAGCCGAGGGTCACCGGCGCCGATCGCTCGAGCCCCGAGGTATTCACGCGCAGCGCGCCTCCGCCGAGCAGAACGCACGCCGAGACCAGGCTCAGGTGACCGCAACCGAGCGCCGCCGCCATGAGCAGTGCGGTGCTGAGCCGGCCGGGCTCGAGGTCCTTTCCTACCGGAAGGTCCACGCGCCCCTCGAGCCCCACCGAGGTCCGCCCGAAGCGCAGCGTCGCATCCACCCGAAGGCCGGCGTTCGGCGACGGCGCGGCGCCGACCGACAGGAAGGGCCCGGCGGCGATGGCGAGCGCGAGACTTCTCGGGCGCGCCCGCAGCGCCGGGGTCGGCTGCACCGCGGGGGTCGACCGCACCGGCGACGTCGACGCGGCGCGGAGCTCTCGACGCGGCTCCGGTGGGGGCGACACCGCGGCGGGCCTCGGAGCGGGGGCCCGCGGAGCGCCTCCTCCGTCGCCGGGCGCGACCCACGGATCGATGGCGATGCTGATGGCGAGGGCCATGGCCGCCGCGAGCTCGCGACAGTCCGGGCTCGGCGCTCGCAGGACCCGCTCTCCGAGCCGCGCGCCCCCCGCGCTACGCAGCGTCACGCGCGCGCGAAGGCCCTCCCCGTCGGCGGCCACCTCGGCGTGCACCCATCGCGCGGGGCGAGCGCTCCACGGACGGTAGCCGAGCCGGCTCTCCACGGCACGCGCCAGCGCCTCGTCCCCCGGGCACGAACCGGCCCCCGGTCCGCGCTGGTAGAGGAGCTGCACCGTGGACCGCGC
Source organism: Deltaproteobacteria bacterium (assembly GCA_020848905.1). Lineage (NCBI taxonomy): Bacteria > Pseudomonadati > Myxococcota > Myxococcia > Deltaproteobacteria bacterium. The sequence continues at coordinate 22,976 of JADLHG010000018.1, read as the reverse complement.
CTCGGCCCCGAAAGCGGTCGGGTGCGGCCCCACGGCCTGCAGCAGCCCGCTCGCGAGCACGAACACGGCCGCACGCCCGAACGCGTCCGCGCGCCGCGCGGCGCGCCCGCACCTGCGATACACGCGTGCTCCCCCGAGCTCCCCCGTCGGCATCGCCTACGTTTGATCGACGACGCGCCATCGCACAAGGGGATGACGGTCGGCCATCGGCGCGACCCAGGCCCCTCCGACCCCGGAGCTCCTCCTTGTCGCCGACCGGTCACCCCGGTAGCCGATCTGGGGCTCATCGACCCTAGCCCGCCCCGCGCCGGGCCTCCCGACGACCGCCAGCTTCCGTGCGGTTGGGCGGCCGCGCTTCTGGCGTGGCCGTTGCAGTAGCCCGGGCCCGACCAGGGGCCGCAGCGGGGCTCGTCCCTCCCGCCGCCTCCCTCGTGGAGCCATCCATCATGCGAAGCTCGCGTTCTCGGAGTCTGACCCTCACCGCGCTGCTCTGCCTCGCGCTCCCTTCGGGCCACGCGATGGGCGCTCGACCCGAACCGCCCGCCTCGAAGGCGGCGAGCCGCGCGCTCCGCCTCGCGGGCAAGTACGCCACGCGCGTCGTGGGCAACGGCCACCTCGGGGCCTTCAACCTCGAGCTCACGCAGGGGGCCGACGGCGCCTATACGGTGCTCTTCCACCAGCCGCACGACCGCGCGCGCCGGCCGCTCCATTTCACGAGCGCGGGCGAGTTCATCGACGGCCCCTTCGCCCGGGGAAACCGCCCCTGGAAGCCCACCGACGCGCACGGCAGCAACCCGATGGTCTCGGCCGCCTACCAGCTCGTCAAGGCCGCCAAGACGCTGGGCACGGGCGAGGCGAAGCTGAACGCGATAGAGCAGAACGGGCGGTTCCTGGTCTCGATTCAGTACGCGGGACACACCCTGCTCGAGACCTTCGACGCCGTGGTCGGGCGCCTCGACGGACGCCACGCCACGACCAGCGGCACCACCTCCTTCGAGGACGCCTGGCGCGCGCCGATCCGCGGAACGGTGCAGCGCGTGAATGATCGGAGCCGGCTCTCCAAGCCCGTGAAGAGGTTCGCCGGCAGCCACGAAGAGCTCCTCCGCGTGCAGCTCGGTAGTCGCCAGGCCTACGTGGCCTTCGATCCCTCCAAGGCAGACTACGGTCTCAACGTGCGGCCAGCCGATCGCAGGTATCGCTCGCAGTGGGTCTCGGGCACGTTCGAGCGCATGGGTCCCACGGGGCGCTACCTCATCGTCTCGAAGGAGCTCTCGAGCTGGGACCTCGCTGGCGCACACGACCTGAAGTACCGTGAGGGGTCCAAGCCGCGGCGGCTCTATCGCGTCGACCTGATGACGGGCGGCATCCAGCCCGAAGCGCACTTCGACCCGACGGTGGCGCTGGCCGAGGAGCAGGCGCTCGAGGAGTATCGGAAGACGCACCCCGTGGACCACGCCCGCTGGACCGCCGACATCGAGGCCTTCACGCGCGAGAGCAACGCGCGGCACTCCCGCGCATCGGCACGCCAGTGGCAGGGCGAAGATCAGCGCAATCGCCGAGCGGACCGCGGCGACGCCTACATTCCCTGAGTAGCTCCCGCACAGGACGCACGCGCGCCCTCGAAAACGCCCTCCTTCTCGTCGGTCGCGATTTGACAGCCTCGATCCCCGCCCCTATTCTTCTCGCGTGACTCCATTCCGTCGGATCGGCAGCCTGGCGCTGCTGGTCGGGGTGCTCGCGACCCCGGCAGCGGCCCAGCAAGGTCCCGCCACACTTTCCGTTGAGCAGATCCAACCCGGCCAGAAGGGCTACGGCCTCACGGTCTTCTCGGGGTTCAAGATCGAGCGCTTCAGCGTCGAGGTGGTGGATGTCCTGAAAAACTTCCTGCCCAAGCAGGACGTGATCCTGATCCGCTGCGACCACCCGCGGCTGCGCATCACGGGGATCCAGGGAGGGATGAGCGGCAGCCCCATCTACATCAACGGCAAGCTGATCGGCGCGCTGGCCTACGGCTGGCGCTTCTCGAAGGAGCCGATCGCCGGGGTCACTCCGATCAAGGACATGCTCGAGCTCGTGAAGTGGAAGACCCGCGGCCCGTCGAGCCCGGCGCTGGTCCAGGCCCGGCCGCGTCCGGGCGAGAGCCGCGCCCTGGCCGAGCTCACCAAGCAGGAAGGGTGGTGGCGCACCCCCGTCTTCTCGCGGCAAACCTATCCCGAGGGCGGACTCGCGCCGGTCTCGGTCCCGCTCGCCGCCGCCGGCTTCTCGACCGAGGCGCTGGCCGACCTGAAGGCCGCCCTCGGACCGCTCGGCTTCGAGCCGATGCAGGGGGGCGGCACCGGACGCGCCGAGGGACCGGACAAGCTCGCGCCCGGCTCGGCCGTCGGAGTCCAGCTCGTGAGCGGCGACCTCTCCCTGACGGGGACCGGGACCGTGACCTGGGTCGGCGGCAACAAGGTGCTCGCCTTCGGCCACAACATGTTCAACGCGGGCGAGATCTACCTGCCCGCCGTGACGGCCAAGATCAACCACACCGTGGCGAGCCTCTCGCGCTCCTTCAAGCTCGCGAGCCCCGCGCGCCCGGTCGGCACGCTGGTCCACGACCGACAGCCCGGAATCATGGTGGACACCGGCCGCCGCCTCCCGACGGTGCCGATGAAGGTCACGCTCCGCGACGAGGCCAGCACGCGCGTCTTCAACGCCCAGCTCGCGAGTCACCGGCTGCTCACCCCGTCTCTGGCCGTCAGCGTGGTGAACAGCGCGCTCACGCAGGCCATGTCCGAGGTCTCGCACTCGACCTTCCAGGTCACGACCACCCTGGTCATCAAGGGGCAGGCGCCGGTGAAGATCGTCGAGCACCGCTACGCCTCGGCCGGCGTGCGCCGCATGGGCATCTTCTTCGTGGACGGGCTCCGCGCCCTCTCGATGATCCAGAACAACGACTTCGGCCCGGTGGAGTTCGAGCGGATCGAGGTGGACATCAACGTGCGCTACGGAGCCCACGTGGTGGACATCACCGAGCTCTCCCTGAGCTCGACCACCGTCGAGCCGGGCTCGCGCGTCAACGTGACGGTCAAGTTCCGCCCCTACGGCGGCCACGAGTTCACGCAGACCTACCCGCTCGAGATCCACCCCTCGCTCGCCGGGTCGGTCCTGCAGCTCGAGGTGGCCGGCGGCGGCCTGGTCTATCCGGAACGGGCTCCCGCGCAGAACCTCAAGCAGTACCTGAAGCAGCTCCAGGAGAGCTACCCCGCGCAGGCGGTAGTGCTTAGTCTCTACACCCCCGCACAGGGGCTGAAGCTCGGCGGCCAGGTGCTGCGCGACCTGCCGCAGTCGGTGATGGACGCGCTCCACACCGCGTCCAGGATCCGCAGCGAGCAGACCTACCAGCCGGTGCAGCGGCAGATCTTCGGCACCGCCCGGCTGGTGGGCGGCCGCCAGCGCATTCGCATTCGCGTCAAGAGCGAGGTGGAAAAGTGAGCATTCGCCCACGGGCAACCCATAAGCCGATCCTCGCCGCGCTCGTCCTGCTGGGCCTCGGCGCGCTCTCGAATGAACTCTTCGCCATCCCGACCGCCACCTTCGAGGTCTCGAGCTTCGAGGAGCTGGACAAGGGGCAGCCCAAGGGGACGCTCATCTCCTCGGAGGGCGAGATCGTCGCCGGCCGCAACGCCTGGCGCGTGAAGAGCGGGCCCCTGGCGATGGTCTGGTCGCGCGCCGTGGACAGCGCCGGCAACGTCTACTTCGGTACGGGCGACCCGGGGCAGATCCTCGCCGTCCGCGGCAGCACCGCGCGCGTGGTGACCGATCTGAAAACCGTGCTCGTCACGGCGCTCGCCGTGGGCCCGGGGGGCAAGCTACTCGCCGGCACGATGCCCGACGCGAAGATCCTCGAGGTGGACCCGAAGAGCGGCACCTGGCGCCAGCTCGCCAAGCTCCCTACCGCGCACGTCTGGGCGTTGGTCCACGACCCGCGCACGCGCCGCATCTACGCCGGCTCGGGCGCTCCCGGTAAGGTCTTCTCGATCCCCGAGGGAGGCGGCACCCCAAGCGTCTACTACGACCCGGGGGAACAGCACGTCCTGTCGCTGGCCGTGGACGGCAAGGGGCACGTGCTGGCCGGCAGCGCCGAGAACGCGATCCTCTATCGCATCACCGCGGCGGGCAAGGCGAGCGCCATGCACGACTTCGACGCGAGCGAGCTGCGCCGCGTGCTGGTGGGGCCGAACGGCGCCATCTACCTCGCGGTGAACAAGTTCCCGGGGCGCACCGCCGGCCTGCCGCGCTACGACGCCCCCGAGGCCGGCGAGGCCGGCACGCCGCTGAAGAGCGAGAGCCGCCGGGTGCGCGCTCCGTCGACAAAGCTCCGTCCGCAGGAGCTGCGTCCCGGGGCGAAGCAGGGCAAGGGGGCTCTCTACCGCATCGACCCGCAGGGGCACATGGACGAGCTGCTGACCCTCGACAAGGGGTACTTCACGGACCTCGAGCTCGACGGCGAAGGCATGCTCTGGGCCGCGGACGGCGCCGAGGGGAAGGTCTACTTCGTGCGCCCCGACCGGACGGTGCTGACGGCCTTCGACCTGCCCGAGCGGCAGGTCCTGGCCCTCGCCGTCACGGGCAAGGCCCAGTACCTCGGCATGGGGGACGCGGGGGCGATCTATCAGGTGAGCGCGAGCCCGAGCGGCCAGCCCTCGTACCAGAGCAAAGTCTTCGACGCGAAGTTCCCCTCGCAGTGGGGGCAGGTGCACGTGCAGGGCTCGGCCAAGGTGAAGCTCATGAGCCGGAGCGGCAACACGGCCAAGCCCGACAAGACCTGGAGCGGGTGGCACGGCGCGCAGCCCGTCTCGGCGCAGCGGATGCGCCTCACGAACCCGGTCGCGCGCTACGTGCAGGTGCAGGTGAACTTCCAGGCCCCCTTCAAGGGGGCGCTGCGCAGCTTCGCCATCCACTACCGACCGCAGAACCAGCGCGCCACGATCAGCGAGGTCACCGTCGATGACGCGGGGGCAAGGGGCGACAAGGGGAAGGCCGCCAAGCTCAAGATCAAGTGGAAGATGGACAACCCGGACGGAGACCCGCTCGTCTACCGGGTCTACTTCCGCGAGGAGATGGGCGTGAACTGGCGCAAGATCAGCGGCCACGACCCGCTCGAGAAGACCGAGCTCGAGTGGGACACTGAGCCCGTGGCCGACGACTACTACCGCATCAAGGTCGTGGCCTCGGACGAGAAGGGCAACGGTGCTGAGCACGTCCTCAAGGACAGCAAGGTGTCGGCGCCGGTCCTGATCGACAACCGCAAGCCGGAGATCACCGGACTGAGCGTGCGCTACCCGATGGCCTCGGGGCTGGCCCGCGACTCGTACAGCGCGATCCAGCTCGTCGAGTACTCGGTGGACGGCAAGCGCTGGCGCACCGTGAGCCCGAACGACGGGGTCTACGACAGCCCGGCGGAGGGCTTCCGCCTCAAGCTCCCCGGCAAGCTCAAACCCGGCACGCACATCCTGGCGGTGCGCGCGAAGGACTCCGCCGACAACCTGGGCGTGGCACAGATCCGGTTCGTGAAGTAAGGCACCGCCCGGGGCGCGCTACTCCTCGGGGTGCAGCGGCACTCCCGCCTTGACCCAGTTCTTGCGGATGCGCTCGAACGACGCGAGCAGCCGGTCGATCTGCGCCTTGCTGTTGTTGGAGGTCACCGTCACCCGTAGCGCCTCCTGCCCGCGCGGCATCGTCGGGTACGGACACGAGGTGAGAAAGATCCCGTCGCGGTAGAGCCGGCGCGAGGCCTCGATCAGCTTCTCGGTGTTCCCCGCCCAGACCGAGACGATCGGAAAGTGGGTTCGGTTCATCACGTGGAAGCCCTGCGCGCGCAGGCCCGAGATGAGGCGCTCGCACAGGGCGTAGACCTTCGCGCGCCGCTTGTCCCCCACCTCGAGCTGCAGGTCCAGCGCCGCGTCGAGCACTCCGAGCGCGAAGGGGGTCGGCGGCTGCGTGTAGTCGAGGGGCTTGGCATACGCCAGCAGGAACTCCTTCATCCGCGGGCTCACGAGCGCAAAGCCGGCCGCCGCGGCGAAGCCCTTCGAGACCCCGGCCACGTAGAGGAGCTGGTCGTAGGACATGCCGTAGTGCCGCACCAGGCCGTTGCCCTTGAAGCCGTACGGCATGGCCTTGGTGGGCTTCTGGCCGACGAAGGCCAGTCCGTGTCCGTCGTCGACGTAGACGAGCGCGTCGTACTTCTTCGCCAGCGGCACGAGCTCCGGCAGGTTCGCGTAGTCCCCGGTCATGCTGTAGACGCCGTCCACGCAGATGAGCTTGCGCCGCCGCTTGCGGTTCGCCTTCAAGAGGTCCTCGAGGCGCGTGAGGTCGCCCTGCTCGTAGGAGAGGAGCGCCGCCCCCTTGTCACGGGCCATCTGCGCCGCCTGGTACATCGTGGCGTGGGCCGACTTGTCGAGGAAGATGGCGTCTCCCTCGAGCGCCAGGGCTGGGATGATGCCGATGCTGGCGAGCGTCGAGGTAGGAAAGAAGACAGCGTCCTCGCCCCCCAGAAAGCGCGCGATCTTCTGCTCGACGTGCACCATCAGGCTGTGCGTGCCCATCAGGCGCGCCCGCCCCGAGTGGATGCCGAACTTCTTCGTCGCGGCCGCGCCGGCCTTGAGCAGGACCTTCACGTCCTGGTCCATGCTGATGTAGTTGCACGAGGCGAAATCCGCGAGCTCGTGCCCCTCCAGATCCACTAGCTCGCGCTTGTGGATCGACCGCACCTTGACGTCGTACTGACGGCTCTCCTTGAGCACCGAGAGCAGCGGGTCCCGCTGGTGGCGGTCACCGAGGGTCAGATAGCGGTCTTCGAGCGAGGTCGTTCGTCGCTTGGCCCGCGCCATGGGACTCCTCCTCTCGCAGAGCAGCGGGTGCGTTCGCCGCGCCGGCTCGCCTCAGTTACGCAGGCTGATGATCGGCGCGGGGATGCGCCCGCCGTGGCGCACGAAGGCGGCGCCGCTGAAGCGGTTCACCGCCTGCACCTGCGCGGTGCCGAGCAGCCCGCCGAAGTCGTAGCTCTCGCCGGCCACCTTGCCGGGAATGGGCAGGATGCGCACCGCGGTGGTCTTGTTGTTCACCACGCCGATCGCCATCTCGTCGGCGATGATCGCGCTCAGCGTCTCGGCCGGGATGTCGCCGGGAACGGCCACCATGTCCAGCCCCACCGAGCAGACCGCGGTCATCGCCTCGAGCTTCTCGAGGGTGAGCGCCCCGAGGCGCGCGGCCTCGATCATGCCGTGGTCCTCGCTCACGGGGATGAAGGCCCCCGAGAGCCCGCCCACCGAGGAGGAGGCCATCACGCCCCCCTTCTTCACCGCGTCGGTGATGAGCGCGAGCGCCGCCGTGCTCCCCGGCGCTCCGGTCCGCTCGAGCCCGAGCGACTCGAGGATCTCCGCCACGGAATCGCCGATGGCCGGCGTGGGTGCGAGGCTCAGGTCCACCACGCCGAAGCGCGCGGGGGGTCCGAGCCGACGCGCCACCTCGCGGCCGATGAGCTCGCCGGCGCGGGTGACCTTGAAGGACTGGCGCTTGACCGTCTCGGCGATCGTGCCGAGGTCGCAGTTGGGCTGCTCGGCGAAGAGGCGTCGCAGCGCCGAGAGCACGACGCCGGGGCCGGAGACGCCTACGTTGAGCACCACCTCGGGCTCGCCGATGCCGTGCATCGCGCCGGCGATGAACGGATTGTCCTCGGGGATGTTGGCGAAGGTGACGAGCTTGGCGTTGCCGATGCCACCCTCCGAGGCGGTGAGCTCGGCGAGTCGCTTGATGCGCTCCCCCATGAGGAGGATCGCGTCCATGTTGATCCCCGCGCGCGTGGTGGCCACGTTGATCGACGAGCAGACGCGCTTCGTCGAGGCGAGCGCCTCGGGGATCGAATCGAGGAGCACGCGGTCCCCGGGGGTCATCCCCTTCTCGACGAGCGCGGAGAAACCACCGATGTAGTCCACGCCCACGTCGGCGGCGGCGCGATCCATGGCCTCGGCCACGGGGACGTAGCTCGACGCCCCGCTCGCCTCGGCCACGAGCGCGATCGGCGTGACCGAGACGCGCTTGTTGGTGATCGGCACCGCGAACTCCTGCTGTACCTGCAGGATCGTCGGGACCAGCCGCTCGGCGCAGCGCTCGACCCGCTCGCGCAGCGCGGTGCAGGTGCGGGAGATCTCCTCCTTGATCACGCCGCGCAGCGAGATCCCCATCGTGACGGTGCGGATGTCGAGGTGCTCGTGCTCGATCATCCGGAGGATCTCGGCCACCTCTTCGCGTTGCCAGATCATGGGTGCGGTCGCCTCGATCAGACCCGCTGGAGGGCCCGCACGACGTCCTCGTGCATCACGACGGCGTGAACTCCGAGCGCTGCGGCCGCCTGCTGGAGCTTCTCCTTGAAGCCGGAGAGCGGCACCGTGAGCGCCCCCGTGTCGACGAGGATGATCAGCGTGAAGTAGTCCGAGACGATGGTCTGGCTCACGTCCTCCACGTCTCCACCGCTCTCGGCGATCGCCGCGGTGAGCGTGGCGATGACGCCCCGCCGGTTGCGGCCGGTGGCGGTCACCACGGCGCGATTCTGGTTGCGGCGACGGCTCTGCTCGACGCAGCCCGTGCAGAGCGAGAGCGACGCGGCCGATGGGCGCGGGAGCACCGCGCCGAGCGGCGTGGTCATCGTGCCGTCCCCGTTGTCCGTGGCGCTGCCGCTCGCGGTCGAGCCGCCCGCCGATCCGCTCGGGCTCGTCGCGCCCCCGACCCGTGCGTCGGCGGCGACGGCGGCCGCGACCTCACGAGCCACGAGCGCCACTACCTCGGCGTCGGCGCGTCCGAGGCGCTCGGTGACCATGCGGGTCACCGCACGCACTACCTGGTCGAGCTCGGCTTCTCTCATGGACCTCGCTGCCAGAACCTACGGAGTGGGTCCGCGCGGCGATGTTAGGCGACCTTCTTCTTCCCCGAGGACTTCTTGGAGTCACCCTTCTTCGCGGACGTCTTGGCCGGCGCCGACTTGCCACCCGACTTGCCACCGGGCTTGCCACCCGACTTAGCGGGCGTCTTGGCCGCCGCCTTGGCTGCCGCCGCCTTGGCTGCCGCGGCCTTGGCCGCTACCGCCTTGGCCGCCGCCCTCGAGCGCCGAGGCCGCTTCGCACGCTCGGTCTTGCGCTCCCACTCGCCGTGCAGCGCAAGCAGCCGGATGCTGGTCAGACCCAGGAGCTTCTCCCGGTAGTCCTTGTCCTTGCCGCGATTCATCAGGGCAAGGACCGCATCTACCATCTTGCTCTTGTCACCGAAGCGCTTCTGAATCGCGGCGCCTCCGTCGTGCAGGCGCAGCAGCTTGCTGTTCGGCGCGGCGAGCAGGCGCTTCGTGAAGTCCTCCTTGGACTCCTCGCCGCGATCGAGCAGCGCGACCACCTTGTCGACCAGCTTGTCCTTGGTGCCGTGCAGCTCCTTGACGAGCTGAAGCGGGGTCTTCTTGGCCATGACTCACTCCTCAGGCGGCCCGTCGGGCCGGCGCATCTCCAAAGCGGGCGCTACTCTCGGTTGTTCCGATTCCCCTGTCAAGTCGATTGGCGTGCGCGGTCGCGATCTAGGCCAGCGGGATTATTGGTTCCCTGGACCGAGGCGGCGCGGCTCCGAGCCCGGCGTGCGCGCGGCGGAGAGCGCCTTCCGCTCGCGCCTGCGCCGCTTCCAGGCCTGAAACCCCGACTCGCCCGGAAGCCGTTCCTCCACCTCGGCGTTGCCGAACACGGCCGTGCCCGTCACGCGCAAGGTGCACGGACTCGCCTCGTCGCCCGACCCGCCGCGGCTATCCTCGAAGTTTCCGAAGACCCCCGTGCCGTGGAGCTCGACCCGCACCCCCGGAGGCACGACGAGGTGGACGTTCCCGAAGACCGCCTTCACCCGCACCGACGTCACGCCGGGGGCCAGCCGCGCCTGCCGGAAATCCAGCTCCGTGTTGCCGAAGACGGAGACGACCTTGAGCGCTCGCGGAGGGGTCCACTCGCGGGTGCGGGTCACGTTCGAGAAGACGGCCACCACGGAGGCCTCGGGAGGAACCTCCTCGAGGCGCGCGAGCGCGACCACCGGTCCGGACGCGACGAGCGCGTCCTGCCTGGACGCGGGGGCGAGGTCGGCCACGAGGACGCTCAGCGCCTCCGCGCTCTCGGCCCGCTCCACGAGCTCGAGGCGCCGTTCGTACTCCTCCAGCTCGAGCCGGTCCTCGGAAAAATGGTGGGCGAGCACCTCGGTGACGCGCTGGCGATCGGCCTCGCTCACCCCGACGCGAACTGGGAGGTCTCCGCTCATGGGCGGATGGTGGCACCCGCGACGGGGCCTGACAACCGGCGTTTGTGCGGAATGACCGGGGTGCCCGGCCGGAGCGGGTGGGGCTCGCCGTCCAGAGGAAACGCGTACCGGAAGTAGTCCACGCGGGGCCCGTGCGCCTGGGCGTAGGAGATGTCGCGCGTGCCGTCGGTGGTGAAGCTCGCGACGTGTAGCCCCTCCTTCACCCAGTCGAAGAGCTGGCCGGTCTTGTACTCCGGAGTCCTGTAGCCGTCGTAGCGCGGCTTGAGAAAGAGGTGGTCCGAACGCGCGTCGGGTAGTCCCTGCTGCACGAGCTGCCGGAGCGTGGGAAGCCGCAGCCCCTCACTGCCATCCGGCAACGTCTCGACGCGCCCCGTGAGGTAGCGGTTCTCCGCGCCGGCCCACCAGGCCGCCCAGGCCATGTCCGCCGTCTTCCCGATGCGCCGATCGTAGTGCAGGTTCTCCCCGTACCAGAAGAAGCGCTCCCACAGGGCTCCGAAGCGCTCCACGACGATCGGGTCCACGATCCCGAGGTTCCGACACGTCTCCGCGGCGTCGCGTCCCACGTCGCGGATCTTCACCGACGCCAGGCGCTCGAGCTCGGGGGGCCGCTTGCCCTGCCACTGGGCGGCGAAGGTCCGGGCCGCCGCCTGCGTGCGATAGCGCGTGTCGACCAGGGTGTTGTCGATGTCCCAGACCATCACGCAACGTTGCCCGAGCCGCACGCGGGCCTCGACGTCGGCGAGCACCGCCTGAAACAGGCGGTCGCCGTCGGTGCCGGCCCGGGCGCGTCGCCACGAGAGCAGAACCTGGCGCTTCGCGGTCAGGACCGCACGTACGACCGGCTGAGCGATCCTCGGCACGTGCTCCAGCGCCTCGCCCAACCGCGGCCGACGCCGTCCCTCGACGGAGGCCGACCAGAGCAGGCCGCTCAAGAGGAGGGTCAGAGGAAGCCAGACGGGACGCACGCGCGCTGCTAGTGCAGGGTCCGTACCACTGCCCGAGCGGTTGGTGCGCCGCGTGATCTCCGGGGGTTGTCGCTCGCCCTCTCCGGGCTCGGCCCGCCCGGTCTCACCCGAGCGCGCCCTGGACCCCAGCGGTGGCAGGTGCGTCGGCCAGCGTACCGTCGGGTATCACCCAGGGCCGCCTGCCTCACCGGCAGCGAGGGGGCGAGCTGGCGGTATCGCAGGTGCCGCCCCCCTTGCACGGCAAGCCGTGCGTGTTCATCCCCGCCTCGCCGCAGGTGATGCAGTAGTCGGTCCCCGAGGCCTTGCGACAGACGTGCTGGCTCCCCGGACAGCGTGACACCTGCGTCCCGCTGCAGTCGCAGTACATCCCCGTCCCCCCGGGATAGGCCTGCGTGTAGTCCCCGCTCAGGCAATAGCCCGCGAAGCTGTAGGCCTCGCAGCTTCCGAGGGCGGGCATCGTGCTGCGCGCGCCGGCGCGGCAGGCGAAGCACTCGATGGGGAGCTGGCCCGTGGTCGGCGTCCAGCAGGTCGTGCAAGCGGAAACGCACTCGTTCTTGAACCGGCAGTACAGGGGAGCGCCCGAGCAGCTCGAGCAGTTCGTGGCCCGCACGCACGTCCCGTTGCAGCGCAGCTGATCGGGCATGCACCCTCCGGCTGCGTCCCCCGCCACCACGGCGTCCGGGCGCAGAGAATCTGGCCGCGGACCGTCGCGGAGGGGGGCGTCGGGCCGAAACAGATCGAGAACGCGCGCGTCTCCTCGGGGCCCGTCCGGGGGCGGACCGTCGAACGGTCCCCGGTCGGACGCTGTCCCGTCCACCGACAGGTCCGAGGCGCCGTCCATGCCCCGCTCGGCGCGCGCGTCGTGGGGCTGAACCGCTCCGTCAGCGCCTGAGGCCGCGAAACGGAACAGCCGATCGCACCCGACGGAACTGGTCCCGAGAAGAAGCGTGAAGGCTATGAACCCGGAGCCGCGAGGCACTGCCTCCAGGATAGTGCGACTCGCCGCCGCGGGCCACCTGGCGGTCCTCGGGATGTCGTCGGGATGCGGGCGCGGCGGCCTCGGGGCGGCCGACGGCGCCTCACGACACGCGTCGGCATTTCCGGATTCCCGAACCCGAGGAATCCTCGACGGATGACCGCGCGTGACGGGAGACGCAGACAGCGCGCTCGATCCGCGGCGACGCAAACCGCGAGAGACACACGCCGTCGAGTTTGGCTCTCGCCTTGCAGTAGCCGACTGCGGATGTCGGAAACCTGAAGGAGGTTCGCCATGCGCGTCGGAAAAGAACATGCAGCTACGAAGTGGGGCACGTACGTTGGCTCCGGGCTCGGACTGGTGGCGTTCCTCCTCCTGGGGGCCGTGCCGGCCCTGCTCTTCGGCGGGTACGCGGGCCTGATGATGGCGCACTTGATCGTCGGCGCGGGCCCCGAGCCTTCGATCCTGGCGCGGGTGCTGACGGGGGGCGGGATGCTGCTCGGCCTCGCGGCGGTGGGCTTCCTCTTCCTGGTTGCCGGGGCCTTCCTCGGTACCGTGGTGGGCTATGGAGTGGACGCGGTGGCGAGCTGGGGGACGTCGATGGCGGCCGACAAGGCGAGAAGCCCGAGCAAGTAGCCTCGCGCGGAACCGCTCCACGGGGGCTGTCGGCAACTCGCAACAGGCGCTGTAGCGGTTCTCCTACGCACCCGTCGGCCACTCCCTACGCGGCCTCTTCTCGACGGTGAGGCGCACGAAAAAACCGAGCCGAAGATGCTAGCCGGGACCCGGCTCTTCGATGCGCGTCGGGAAAACCAGACAGACGCGCCCCCCGCCGATGAGACCCCGGCACGCCGGTCGAGCAATGCCGCGCACCTGCGAGAAGTGGAACGGGCCTTGCTCCGCGTAGGGGCATGAGCCTGCGCCGCGCAGAAGCTGTCGCCATCTCCCTATCGAAGGTCCTGATCGCCGCCGCCATGCTGGCCTCTCCCGGAAGCGCCGGCGCCGCCGGGGGGGAGAAGAAGGTCGCAGCCCCCAAGGCGGCCAGACCCGAGGCGGGCGACGACGCGAAGGCCAAGGGAGGCGCGAACGACGCGCGCTGGTGCCGCGCGTGCCACCTCCAGACCCGCTTCAACGCGGCCTCCGTGTCGAAGTCGGCCCATTTCGAGCTCACCTGCCGGGACTGCCACGTGGGCTACCACTTCAACCCGCACGAGCCAGTGGAGAAGCCCGACGAGGAGGTGGGCGCGGCGCTCAAGGGCCTCGCGCGCCACGACCCCGTGGCCCTGGCCGAGTGCACCGCATCCTGCCACGACGACCTGGTGAGCAGCGCGGGACGCTTCCCCCATGGGGCCGGGCGGAAGGGCGCGCCGCGCGGACCGAAGGCGCGCACACCGTATTGCCTGGACTGCCACGGCGACTCGCACCTCATCCCCGCCTCGGAGAAACAGGCCGCGCTCCCGCGCCGTCGCCTCGAGAACGATAAGTGCCTCCATTGCCACGCCGACGAGCGCGTGACGGCGGCGGCGAAGGTCTCGCGCGAGGTGCTCCCCTCGTACGAGGACTCGGTGCACGGACGGATGCTGACCCTGGGCTCGGAGCGCGCGCCGGGCTGCGTGGACTGCCACGGCGGGCACGAGCTCGTGACGAAGCCGGAGAAGATGCTGGCGCGGTGCCGCAAGTGCCACGCGAAGGCCACGCCGAAGTTCGCGGGGCTCGTGACCCACAAGCCGCTCGGCCCCGGCCATCGGCCCGTCTCTTTTTACACGCAGAAGTTCTTCGGGTGGCTGACCTTCCTCACCATCGCCGCGCTCGGGGTGCACATCCTGCTCGACCTGGCGCGCGCCCTGCTCGGTCGGCTGGCCGGCGGCCGCTCGGAGAAGGAGTAGACCCATGGATCCGGCGAGACCCGACACCTCGACCCCTGCCGAGCGGTCCGCTCCGGAGCTATCCCCGGCGGCCTCGGAATCCGTCCTTCGCTTCGACGTGCATCAGCGCTTGCAGCACGCCCTGATGGCCCTCTCCTTCACCGTGCTGGTGCTCACCGGCTGGCCCCTCTCCGCGCACGGCGTGGGGGCCTCGCACCACCTCGTGAAGGCCTTCGGCGGCCTGCACCAGTGCGGGGTGTGGCACCGCGTGGCGGCCGTCGTGCTGATGGTCGCGGCCGTTTATCACCTGGCCTACCTCGCGTCGCTGCTCGTGCGGGGGCGGCTGCGCCTGCGCATGCTGCCTCGCCCGCGCGACCTCGTGCACCTCTTCCAGAACCTGGCCTTCTTCATGGGGCTGCGCCGCGCCCGCCCTGCTTTCGACAAATATTCCTATTTCGAGAAGTTCGACTACTGGGCGGTCTTCTGGGGCATGGTGATCATGGCCGGCTCGGGCCTCGTGCGCTGGTTCCCCGAAGCGACGGTCAAGCGCTTCCCCGTCTGGGTCTACGAGGTCTCCTACTACGCGCACGCCGACGAGGCGATCCTCGCCGCGCTGGCCATCTTCGTCTGGCACTTCTACAACGTGCACCTGCGGCCGAGCGTCTTCCCCATGTCGCGGGTCTTCCTCACCGGACGGCTGACCCTCGCCGAGCTCAAAGAGGAGCACCGCGCGGAATACGACGAGCTGATGGCTTCGCGGGCCGCGGCGGGCCGCGCGACCGGGGAGACCCCGTCCAGCCACGAGGAGCGGAAGTCGTGACCCAGCGCGCGCGCAAGGCCGTGCTCCAGCTCCTGCTCGGCGGCGTCGTCGTGGCGTCGCTGGCCCTCATCGCCGCACAGCTCCGCCGCGCGCAGCCCGCCCTGGCGGAGCTCACGCGGGCGGCCGGAGCCGCTTCCCGCGCAGTCGTCCCGTCGAGAACCGAGCGCCCCGAGCCACCGACGCGACTCGAGTCGCTCCCCTGCTTCCGCTGCCACAACCTCGGCCGCTATCATAAGGGGAAGGACTTCTCACACGACCAGCACCGCGAGGAAGGGGTCGGCCACTGTCACGTCTGTCATGCGTTCTCCGGTCATTTCGAGGTGGTGGTGAGGCGGGGAACCTGTGACGGGTGCCACTGAGAAGGCGTCCCCCGCCAAGCGCCCTCGTCGCCCGGTCCTTCGCGTGGCGCTTGGCCTCGTGCTCGTCGGCACCGCGCTCGGGGTCGCCCTCGCCTACTCCAAGCTCTCGCGCTTCGTCGAACGCGACCAGCGCTTCTGCGCCCTCTGCCATCGCACGCAGAAGGAATACAGCCTCTGGACCAAGAACGAGCATCGGACCATCGTCTGCCAGCAGTGTCACCACCAGAGCCGGGGGGCGGCGCTCTCGATGCTCGGCACCTACGTCTGGCGCGGCGGCAAGTCCGCCGACGGGCGGAACAAGCTCGCCAAGCACGCCAAGGTCGACCTCGGCTCCTGCGAGAGCTGCCACGCGCAGCACGACGCGAAGTGGAAGGTGACGAGGCGCTCGGCAGGTCACCGTTCCCACGCCAAGACCTCCTGCCTCCGTTGCCACGCGCGCTCGGTGCACCGCTTCACCGACGCACTGGATAGCTGCGCCGACTGCCACAAGCAGGAGGTGCACGGCGCCAAGGGGATGGAGAAGCTGCACTGCACGACCTGCCACAACTTCCTCACCGGTCGCGACGACGAGCTGCGCCCGGGGCCCTCCACCTGTCTCGGCTGTCACCAGGCCCGCGGCGTGAAACAGGTGACCTTCCCCAGCCAGGCGCCCATGGCCCACCTGGCCTGCTACTCGTGTCATCGTCCGCACGCCCAGGCCGGGCCGCGCACCGTCGACTGCGCCGCGTGCCACGACCGCCAGAGCGTCAAGGGGCTGCACGCCACCCCGGGCCACGCGCGCTGTCTGAGCTGCCATCAGCTCCACGACTGGGCCACCCCGCGCGACCGCTGCCTCGGCTGCCACAAGCCTCAGGCCACGAAGCACCACGCCGAGCGGCGCTGCCAGAGCTGCCACTCCTTCCTCGGGGCAGGAGAGCGCCGATGAAGAGGCCCTCCTGGCTCCGCTGGCTGGCTCGCTTCTCGCTGCGCGGGCGGCTCCTCGGCATGCTCTTCGTCATCGTCAGTCTGATCCTCGGCGCGCAGACGCTGGTCTCGCTCTCCGGAGAGCTCTCGGCGCTCGACCGCCAGGTCGAGATGGAGGGGACCATCGTGGCGCAGGGGATCGCCACCGCCTGCGCCGACCTGCTCGACGCCGTGGACCCGACGCGCTTCGACCCGCTCCTCGTGCGCGTGCGGCGCAAGGTCCACCTCGTGAGCCTCGCGGTGCTCCGCAACGACGGACGCATCGTCGGCCACTCCGACCCGCGGCGCGTCGGTCAACAGGGGCGCACCGCCGGGGCGCTGGGCCTCGTACGCCCCGGCCGAGGACTCGCCGCCACCGGAGGTCCGCTCGAGTACCGCGTCTCCGCGCCGATCCTGCGCGGCACCGAGAGCGTCGTGGGGGTGGTCGAGCTGGCCTTCCTCTCCGACGAGGTTCCGCGGCGTGCAGTGAGCGTGATCTCCCGTGCCTCGATCCTCGGGCTCTTCTGGCTCGGCGTGGCCGCCGTAGCCGGGATCCTCTACCTGCGGCGCATCACCCGGCCGCTCGGCGACCTGACCCGCGCCGCCCAGGCGCTCCGCACCCACGGGGGAGAGCTCCCCGACACCGTGACACTCGCGGAGCCCGCCTCCACCCGCGACGAGCTCGGCCTGCTCCAGGGGGCCTTTTCCGACCTGGTCGTGGCCCTGCGTGCCGAGCGACAGAAGAACAGCGCCCTCGTCGCCGAGCAGCAGCAGATGAACGCCGAGCTCCAGGTCCGCGTCGATCGGGTCACGGCCGACCTGCGGGAGGCCTCGACCTACCTGCAGTCGGTCATCCGTTGCATCGGGGAAGGCTTGCTCACCTGCAACAGCCGGGGCGAGGTCGTCCAGGCCAACGAGGCCGCCCACCGCCTGCTCGAGGGCCTCGGGACGCCGAGCGAGGGACGCTCCGTGGGCGAGCTCTTCCCCGGCGCGGCCCCGCTCGCGGACGCCGTCCGCCGCGCGGTGGAGCGCGGAACCGCCGAGTCGCTGGAGCTCGTCACCGATGGAGCGGCCCCGCAGCGCGTCCTGGCCTGCCAGGTCTATCCCCTGACCCGGGGGAATGGAGCGGCGAGCGAGGGCGCGGCGAGCGAGGGTGCGGCGAGCCGCGGAGCCGTGCTGCTGCTCCAGGACGTCACGAACCGCCAGGAGCGCGAGCGGCGCCTGCGCGCGCAGGATCGCCTGGCCTCCCTCGGCACGCTGGCCGCCGGCTTCGCCCACGAGTTCGGCAACTACATGCACGCCATTCACGGCTTCGCCGAGCTCCTTCTCGACGCCGTGCCGGAAGAGGATGTGCGCCGCCGCGACGTCGCCACCATCCACCACGAGAGCACGCGCGCCATCGCGCTGCTCGAGCGCTTCATGCAGTTCGCGCGCCCGGGCCACGGAGAGTCCCTCCCCACCCTCATCGACCCGCTCGTCCGGGAAGCCGTCGAGCTCTGCTCGTACCGCCTCCGCAAGGCAGGCATCACCACCGTCGACCGCCTCGGCCTGGCGTCCTGCGAGGTGGCCTGCGATGCTAGGTTGTTGCGGCAGGTCTTCATGAATCTGGTGCTGAACGCGGTGGAGGCGATGCAAGAGAGCGACGACAGGCGGCTCACCCTCGCGTCGAGGGAGCTCGACGACGGCCTGGTGGAGATTTCCATCACCGATACGGGGTCGGGGATCCCGCCGGAGCTGCGCGAGCGCATCTTCGACCCCTTCTTCACCACGAAGGATCTCGGAACCGGCCTCGGGCTCGCCATCGCGCACCAGATCGTCGCCCGCCACGGCGGCTCACTGCGCGTGGAGAGCGAGCTCGGCGTCGGAACGACCTTTCGCACGCTGCTGCCGCGACAGGGACCGGAAGGAGGCAGACCTTGACGCTCCCACGAGTCCTCTTCATCGACGACCAACCGGCCGCGCGGGAGCTCTTCCTGCGCATGCTCGATCCGCAGCGCTACGAGGCCAGCGTCGCCGCCTCGGTCGCCGAAGCCGAGGAGGCCGTTCACCGCGCCGCCCCCGACGTGGCGATCACGGACCTGCGCATGCCCGGCGTGGACGGCCTCGAGGCGCTCGCACGCCTGCACCGGATCGCCCCCGAGTTACCCATCGTCGTGGTAAGCGCCTTCGGCACGGTGGACAACGCCGTGGAGGCGATGAAGAAGGGAGCCTTCGACTTCCTGCGCAAACCGTTCGACCGCGGCGAGATCGAGCTCGTGATCCAGCGGGCGCTGCGGCAGGTGCGGATTCTGAAGGAGAACGCGAGCCTCCGGTCGCAGGTCGAGCGCACCTTCCGCAAGGAGAACATCGTCTGCCGCTCCGCGGCCATGTCCGCGGTCATCGACCTCATCGAGCGCGTCGCTCCGTCGGACGTGTCGGTGCTGATCCAGGGCGAGAGCGGCACGGGCAAGGACCTGGTGGCCAAGCTCGTGCACCACAGCAGCCACCGCGCGGACGGCCCCTTCGTCTCGCTCAACTGCAGCGCCATCCCCGAGCAGCTCCTCGAGAGCGAGCTCTTCGGCTACGAGAAGGGAGCCTTCTCGGGGGCCGACCACCCCAAGACCGGCTTCTTCGTCAAGGCCGACCGCGGCACGCTCTTCCTCGACGAGATCGGTGACATGAGCCTGGCGCTGCAGCCCAAGCTCCTGCGGGTGCTGCAGGACGGCGAGTTCTACCCGGTGGGGGGCCGGCAGCTCGTCCGCACCAACGTGCGGCTCATCTGCGCTTCGAACCAGAACCTCCAGAAGATGATCGAGCAGAACCGCTTCCGGCAGGACCTGCTCTACCGGATCAACACCGTCTCGCTGGTCCTGCCGCCGCTCCGCGAGCGGCCCGAAGACATCCCGCTGCTCGTCGAAGCGGTGCTGGGGTCGCTCCGCGCGCGCCGCGATCACACCCCGCGCGCGGTCTCCGCGCCGGCCCTCCGCTGCCTGCTCGAGTATCGCTGGCCGGGCAACGTGCGCGAGCTCGAGCACGTGATCGAACGCGCGGTGCTGGTCTGCGACGGCGACGAGATCCAGCCGCAGGACCTGCCCCCCGAGCTACGCGCCGCTACTCCGGCCGCCGGCGCCGAGCTCGCGTCGCGACAGGCGCAACACGCACCGATCCAGTCCTACAAGGTCGCCCGCGGCGAGTTCGAGCAACGCTATTTCTCGCGGGTGCTCGACGAGGCGGGGCAGAACGTGCAGCGCGCGGCGGAGCTGGCCGGGCTGCACCGCACGACGCTCTACGAGAAGCTGGCGAAGCTCGGCCTCCACGTCGAGCGCCCGGGGCGCCCCGACACGGATCACTGAGCTTGCACAGAAGCACGTTGGTGCGTGATCAAACTGCTTAGATCTTTCCCTCGCGCTGGACGAGCTCCGCGGCCTCGCGGAGCGTGACGAAGCGGTAGCGATCCTTTAGCCCCTCGAGGGTGCGCAAGAAGATCGCCCGCTTCTCGGCGAAGGGGACGCGCAGGTCCGGTTGTCGCCCGGCGAGCGCCGTCGGAATGCGGTCGGCGACTGCGTCGGCCAGGTCGATGCCGTGGAGCTCCAGGTTGAAGAACGAGACGCGCGCCATCTGCGCGAGGACCGCGCTTCGCACCCACTCCGGCGCGACGGCGAGCATGGTGCCGATGGCCGGTACCCGCAGGCCCGGGATCACCGCCACGGGGAGCTCGACCAGCGGGGCGTGTCCTCGGCGCCAGGGGTGTTCCACGTCGGGGCGGTAGGGCTCCGTCGGGCCCGTGAGACCCCGCGGGTCCGAGAGCACGGCCCCCGAACGACGGCCGCGCAGCGCCATCATCGCCAGCACGGCGGCCTTCGCGGCGTAGTAGGGGGGCGAGGGGAACATGGAGCTGTCGTAGAGGTAGCCGTGGTTGGCGAGGACCCCGAGGACCTTGCCGTTGATGAAGTAACCCGGCGACCGGAAGCCGACGGGGGCGTGCCCCTCGCCGGCCAGCTCGCGCAGGAGCTCGTGCGTCTTGCGCACCTCCTGCTCCACAACCTGCTCGGGGAGGCGGCAGAGGTCGTACGGATGGGTGTAGGTGTGATTGGCGAGCTCGTGCCCCGCCTCGGCCATGCGACGCAGCGTCTGCTGCGCGTCGAGCTCGTCCTCGAGCTCGCGCCCGACGACGAAGAGCGTGGCGGGGATCCCCGCCTCGGCGAAGAGCTCCTCGAAGCGCGGCAGGGCCTTGCGCAGGACCGTGGCCTTGAGCTGCGTCGGGGCTCCGCCGAGCCCGTGGATCTCGTAGTAGGCGGTCAGCGAGTCGAGGTCGACGCTGACCGCGCAGAGCTTCTTCTCACTCACTCGAGCACCCGCATCACGTAGGTGAGGTACGAAAGGTTGCGGACCACGTTGGGCACCCGCTTGATCAGGTTGATCGACGGCTTGCGCTTCTCCACCACCCGGACGGGGATCTCCACCACGGGATACCGCTCCCGCTCCGCCCGGATGACGAACTCGCTGGCGAAGACGTCGCGGTCCACCACGCAGCGCCCCGCCGTGCCGACGAGCGTGTCACGATGGAAGGCCTTCATGCCGTGGGTGTCCGTGCCGTGGAAGTGGAGCACGGTGCGCAGCATCGTGTTGTAGACCACCGTGGCGACCCGACGGAAGACGGGGCGCGTGTCCTCGGCGCCGACCAGCACCTTGGAGCCCACGACCATCGCCGCGTCCCCGTTCACCAGGCGGTCCAGCGCGCGGCGGTAGAAGTCCATGTCCCCGAGGTCGATCTCGTCGCACACCACGTACGAGCCGCGGGCGCGCAGGATCCCTTCCTTGAGCGCCTTGCCGTAGTTCGGCTCGCCGACGGAGAAGTAGTCCACCTCGGGGTAGCGCGTCTTCAGCTCCTCGCAGAGCTCGAGCGTGCGGTCGACGCTGCCGTTCTCGGCGAGCAGGATCTCGAAGGTCTTGCCCAGCTCCTTCAGGTTCTCGCGCAGGCTGATCACCGAGGAGGCCAGGATCCCCTCCTCGTTGTAGATGGGGATCACCACGGAGAGCCACGGAATGGGCGACGCCCCCTCGGGGAGCCCCCCTGGGAGCACCTTCAGGTTCGGATTGCCGTCCTGCTGTGCCGTCATGCTCACCTCCGCCCGCGAGCGCGCGATCGCGTCATGGCTCCCCTACCCCTCGGCCGGCAACGCTGCCGCCGCCTCCGCCGCCCCGCGGCCGGCGAGGAGGCTATCCTCCATCGCGTTGTAGATCCAGGCCCCGTAGCGCCCGCGGGAGAAGATGCGCTGCCCCTCGAGGTAGCGCTGGATCGTCCCCACCGAGCTCTCGTAGAGCTCGTCGAAGACCACGTAGGCCGGGTCGATCCGCCGGACGTCGGCGAACAGCACGTCGTCGGGAGAGGCGATGGCCTTGACCTCCACGAGAGCTCGCACCGCGTCGGCGACCATCGCGGCGGGGTCGGGGCCGACCTCGCGGGTCGAGAGCTCGACGTAATAGCTCGCGCAGCCGGGCGGAGCCATGCTCGGCATGGCGTTCGAAAAAACGCCGACGCGATAGAAGGGAAAGCGCTCCTCGGGGACGTAGACCCAGTGGTAGTCCACGGGGCAGGGCCGGCGCGTGGCCACGTTCAGATAGACGAGCGAGGTGGCGCGCAGGCGGGCGGCGGCCTCCTCCACCTCGCGCGGCGGCTCGACGAGGAGCTCCACGAGGCGCGGGAGCGGCAGGCTCGGGATGAGCGCGTGGTAGCGCACGGTCTCGCCGTCCACGCGCACGGTGCGGGCCGCAGGGTCGATGGCCTCTACCCGGCTGCGCAGGTGCACGCGCGTCGGGTCCAGCTCGGCCACGAGCGCGCGGGTGAAGGTCTCGATCCCGCCTTTGCGCGGGTAGCGGAAGCGCACGTTGTAGCCCAGCTCGGAGGGGCCGACGCCGAGCGCCCCGGCGAGGACCTGCTCGACGCTCGGCAAGGGGACGAAGCGGCTGCACCACGCGCTCGTGATCTCCCGCGGGTGCACGCCCCAGAGCTTGGCGTTGTACGGCACCATGAAGTGCCGGGCGATCCCCTCGCCGAAGTGGTAGAGCACGTACTGCTCGAAGTTCCGCGGCTCGGTCGCTCCCCGTCGGAGCTGCGCGTTGAAGAGCCCGAGCAGGCACTCGTAGACCACCTCCGGCGGAAGCCCGTGGAGGTTGGCCTGGAAGGGGTAGAGCGTGAGCGCTCCGTGCGAATAGACGCGCGCCTTCCGCTCCACCTCGGCGAGCTCCGGTCCGAGCACACGCTCCGCCAGGGCCTTGATCCCCGGGTCCCGGAGGTGCAGCCAGTGGCCGGTCCGGTCGAAGTAGAATCCGTCGCGCTCCTCGGTGCGGGCGAGGCCGCCGAGCGTCTCCTCGCGTTCGAAGAGCAGGTACGGTCGCCCCGCGTGCAGCGCGGCGGAGATGCCGGTGAGCCCGCCACCGACGATGACCGTGGGGTGACCGGGCCCGGACGCGTGCGACATGCCGCCTCTCTACCATGAGGCCCCGAGCCGCGCCAAGCAGACGGCGGGTCGTAAGGCGGCCGGCCACAATTAGGTGTGCAGGGATCGTAGTCGAGGCGCCCGGATGGCGAGGCGCGACGAGGGCGCATACCCCTCGGTACGCAACCGAGGAGCAACGAAGCCAGCCGGGATGCATCGGCGGCGAGGATGCACAGGTAATTGTGGCCGGCCGCCTAAAGGGGAAAGGAGTTGCATCCCCACCGCCGGCCCCGGTAAAAAGCGGGGGACT